>NZ_WKDB01000033.1:0-71654 GCF_021606215.1 Pseudomonas sp. PA-5-4B
GCGGTATATCTGTACCTGAATGTCTAACTGAAAGACCGCTATCGCAGGCAAGCCAGCTCCCACAATTGACCATCGTCGCACCCACTAAACGGAATAGTTCTCGACAACTACGCGCGCATAAACTTGTTATAGCCAGCCGCAATAATTAACCAAACAAACCCCACCGTTATGTAATCAACTTGTTACTTTCAAAGCCCCTCACCAACAGCTTCTTGACATCGACAAAAAAGCCATACAACTAATTGTAAACATTGAATAATCATCGCCACTCCTGCTCCACTCAAGCGCCCTTTTCAAACTCCCGCCCGCACAAACTTGCAAAACAACCACAACCGGCTAAGTTCATGAATACCGTGAAAGCCATCAGCCATTACGCACAAAACCTGCCAGCCAGGTGAGGGGTTTTATTGCTCTAAAAACGGCGCAAGCACAGACACGGAACTTAAGTCTCAATACTCAAAAGGGATGCTTTGATGAAGCGCAGCCGGTGGTATCGTGCATGCTCGAAAAAGGCGCCAGCCGAACATTTTTGGCTGTCATTGGTGTGCTTTTCTGCGCTGGTGATTGCCAGCTTTCTGTTGTTTGAACAACAGATCCAAGACTTCCTGATTCACCTCAACCTGTACCAACCGTCCTCGCCTGCCCAGGCGTTCAACCTGGCACTGCTGCTGGTCGCCCTGCTCGCGCTGGACGTGGTGTTGCCGGTGCCGTCGAGCATGGTGGCGTTGCTGGCGGTGGCCATGCTCGGCAGCATTGGCGGTTACCTGGTGATTTTTATCGGCCTGTGCCTGGGTGCAGGCTTGGGGTATGCGTTGGGCGCCGGTTATTTTCGTTTGCTGTCCGGCCGCCTTGGCTTGCATCAGCGCTCGCCCGGGCAGTTGGCGTACCGCTTGGGCACGCTGTCGTTGATTTGCCTGCGCGGTGTACCGGTGCTGGCGGAAACCTCGGTGGTGGCCGCCGGGATGCAGCGCTACCCGCTGCGGGCCTTTTTGCTGATCACCACTTTGGCCAATGCCGGCCTGGCGCTGGCCTACACGGCCATCGGCACCTTCCTGATCGAGCAGAATTCATTGCTGGTCACGGTGCTGGCCAGCATGGTGTTGCCGCTGGCGTTTGTGGCGATTTACAGCCTGCTCAAACGCAAGCCAAGTGGGGATCAGCCTCTGCGTGGGCGGTTCACGGTCGCTTATGACTACCCGGTGATCTTCACCGACCACCTGTTCGACCCGCACAACCCATGCTTGCACCAACAACTCACCGCAGCGCACAGCGGCCAGGTGACAGTGATGGTGTTCGCCGACGAGCAACTGCTGCACAGCGCGCCCGCGTTGCGCGACCAGATCGACGCCTACTTCGCGGCCCATGCCAATCTGCAGTTGCTCACCGCGCCCATCGCCGTACCGGCCGGTGAATTGAGTAAAACCTCAGAGGTGTTGCAACAGCTCTACAGCGACATGCTGCAACACGGCCTGGACCGGCATTGCTACGTGCTGGCCCTGGGCGGCGGCGCGGTGCTGGATTCGGTGGGTTACGCCTGCGCGACCTTCCACCGGGGCATCCGGCTGATCCGCATCCCTAGCACAGTGCTGGCCCAGAACGATGCCGGTATCGGCGTCAAAAACGGCATCAATGCCTTTGGCCAGAAGAACCTGCTCGGCGCGTTCTACCCCGCCACCGCCGTGATCAACGACTTCCAGTTGCTCACCAGCCTCACCCGCCGCGACCAGATCGCCGGCCTGGCCGAGGCGGTGAAAGTGGCGCTGATCAAGGACGCCGCGTTCTTCGAGTGGATGGAAGCCAATGCCAGCGCCCTCGCCCACTTCGACCACGCGGCCAGCCGCTACGCGATTCGCCGTTGCGCCGAGCTGCACCTGGGGCATATCACCGGCGCCGGTGACCCGTTCGAGCGCGGTAACGGCCGCCCGCTGGATTATGGGCATTGGGCCGCGCACAAACTGGAAAACCTTAGCCACCACCGGCTGCGCCATGGCGAAGCAGTAGCCGTGGGCATGGCGCTGGATGGGCTTTACGCGAACGCACTGGGCCTGTTGAGCGATTCCGAAACTGAGCGGGTGATGAGCCTGCTGCACACGTTGGGCTTCAACCTGTGCCCGCCGGAACTGAGTGTGACCGACGCACAGGGCCGCTCACCGCTGTTGCTCGGCCTGGAGGAATTTCGCCAGCACTTGGGCGGGCAACTGTCGATCCCCATGCTCACCTGCATCGGCCAATCGGTGGACCTGCATGCAATCGACAGCGCAAAAATGCAAACGGCGCTGCAACGGCTGGCGGCCCACAGCAGCCCGGCACTGGCGGCCACCGAGGGCTACGCGCGATGAGCCCGATGAAAACCTGGATGACCCTCGGCCGCGTGTCCAACCTGCCGACGGTGTGGACCAACACCCTGGCCGCCGCCCTGCTCGCCAGCAGTGCCGGGGCCTTGGCGCCGCCCTCCTCGCTGGTGTGGGTGCTGCTGTTGACCACCTTGTCGCTGCTGTACCTGGCCGGCATGTTCTTGAATGACCTGCTGGATGCCGACTGGGACGCGCAACACCACAACCCGCGCCCAATCACCCTGGGACTTGCCAGCCGTCAACAAGTCGGCCTGGCCACAACCTTGCTGCTGGTACTCGCGGCAGCGGCGGTGCTGGGCCTGAGCCGCTTGATCGACACGCCGCATTGGTTGCTCGGCGGCGTGGTGCTGCTGGTGGGCTGCATCTTCGGCTACAACCTGCTGCACAAAAAATATGCGCACAGCGTGTGGCTGATGGGCGCCTGCCGCTCGGCGCTGTATCTCACCGCCGCCGCCAGCCTGGCGGTGCCGCCGGAGCCGATTTGGCTGTGCGCGATTCTGCTTGGCGTGTACATCAGCGGCCTGACCTACCTGGCCCGCCAGGAGCACCGCAACCAACTGATCAGCCGCCTGCCGCTACTGTTGATGCTCAGCCCGCTGGCCCTGGCGCTCTACTCCAACAACCTGTGGTTCTGGCCGGTATTGCTGCTGTGGCTGGGCTGGTTGGGCTGGCATTACTGGAAACACCTGGCCCACCCGCAACAGCGCCAGGTGCGCGCGTTTATCGGCGCAGGTTTGGCCGCGCTGCCGTTGTTCGATGCACTGGTGCTGGCGGTGGCCAATCAGCCATTGGGCAGCCTGGTGTGTGTGCTGGTGTTTTTCCTGCTTCCCCACTTTCAGCGTTGGATCAAGCCGACATGAACATGCGCCCGGATAACCTCGCCGACCTTCGCTTGAGGCTCACCCAACGGCTGGATACCACGCAGTTGCATTGGTGGTTGCAGGCACATGCACAGCTTGAAGAACAACCGCATGCTTCCACGGCGGCGCTGCTGTGCGGCCAGTGCAAACGCCAGTTGCCTGCCGCCGTTGTCGCGCCAGCCCGGGCACTGGTGGTGGCCAAGGCGCTGGAACACACGCCGGCAGACGATCACCTGCCGCTGCTGCGCCAACTGTTCCTGTGGGGCGACGATCAGGAAAAAATCGCCCTGCTCAGCGCCCTCGACTGGCTCGACCGCGACGGGCTGTGCCTGGAGCTGGCGTTGCAGGCCGGGCGCACCAGCAACCCCCAGGTGTTTGCCGCGCTCGCTCTCGACACCGCCTACCCGTCACGTCATTACCCGGAACGCGCCTTTCACCAGTTGGTGCTCAAGGCGCTCGGCATGGGCCTCGACATCGGGCGCCTGGTGAACCTGGCGCAACACCACAGCGTGACCCTCAACCAGCTCGCCCTCGAACTGCTCGACGAACAGCTCGCGGCCTCACGCACCGTGTCCCCAGGCTTACCCAAAGCGATCGCCTTTGACCTGCTCAGCCCGGCGCAACTACAGCGCTTGCGCGGCCTGCGCCTGCCGCCCGAATGGCACGCCTACCTGAACTGATGCACATCGCCTTCCCTTGACGAGGATTCACCATGCTCAAGTACTTCGATCCGCATATCCATATGGTCAGCCGCACCACCGACGACTACCAGAACATGGCCGCCGCCGGCATCACCGGGGTGATTGAACCGGCATTCTGGCAAGGCCAGGCGCGCACCAGCCTGGGCAGTTTCGTCGACTATTTCGACACGCTGCTGGGTTGGGAACGCTTTCGCGCGAGCATGTTCGGCATCCACCACTTCTGCACCATCGGCCTGAACCCCAAGGAGGCCAATGACCTGTCGATTGCCAATGAAGTGCTGGAGATTCTGCCGCGTTACCTGGTCAAGGATGGCGTGGTGGCGGTGGGTGAAATCGGCTACGACGACATCACTCCCGAAGAGGACCGCTTCCTCGCCGCGCAACTGGAACTGGCCAAGCAATTCAACCTGCCGGTGCTGGTGCACACGCCGCACCGTGACAAGATCGGCGGCACCAAACGCACCCTCGCCGTCATCCGCGAAGTGGGGATTGCCGAACACCTGGTGATCATCGACCACCTCAACGAACTGACCTTGCCGCTGGTGCTCGACAGCGAGTGCTGGCGCGGCCATTCGATCTACCCCAACACCAAGATGTCGGAGCAGCGCATGGTCGCGTTGCTGCAGGAATACGGCACCGAAAAAATGGTGGTCAACAGCGCGGCGGACTGGGGCATCAGCGACCCGCTCAAGGTGCCCAAGACCGGCCAGGCGATGCTCGCGGCCGGGTTCAGTGCAGCCCAGGTGGAACAGGTGCTGTTCCATAACCCGGTGGACTTTTTTGCCCAGAGCGGCCAACTCGACAAGGCCCTGGTGAGCACGCCGCTGCCCATCGACCAACGCAAGCAATGGCAAGAAAACTCGGCCCTGCGTGGCCAGGACCCGGTGGTCAAATGAGCGCCGCCAAGGGCTGGGCGGCCAGCCAGATCGGCTATTGCAGCAATGTACACCCGGCACGCGACCTGGCCGGGCTGCGCGCCTCCATCACCGAGCATTTTCAGGGCGTGCGCACCTTGCGCGGGCTGGCCCAACAAGACAGCGGCCTGTGGATCTGCGCCCAGGCGGCGGCGCAATTACAGCACGCCCCGGCGCGCACGCAGTTTGTGCAGTTACTCAAGCAAAGCGGCGTGCGCCTGACCTCACTGAACGGTTTTCCCTATGGCGACTTCCACCAGGGCGCGGTGAAGGCCGAGGTGTATTTGCCCAGTTGGGCCGACCCGCAACGGCTGGCTTACAGCCTGGACCTGGCGCGCATCCTTGCCCACGCCCTGCCCGACGATTGCCGCCAAGGGGTAATTTCCACGGTGCCGCTGGGCTATGCCGCAACCTGGAGCAAAGCGCGGCAACTGCGCGCCGATGAACACCTCAGCCAACTCACAGCCGCACTTGCCACGCTGCACCACAAAACCGGCAAGAAAATTGTGTTCTGCCTGGAGATGGAGCCCGACTGTGTGCTGGAAAACACCGAGCAGACCCTCGCATTCTTCCAGCACCGGCAGGCCATGGACCCGAACCATGCCTACCTGGCGCTGTGTTTTGATGTGTGCCACCAAGCGGTGATGTTCGAGGATTGTTATCAATCCCTGGAAAGGCTGCGTGCCGCCGGCGTGCCGGTGGGCAAGGTCCAGCTGTCCAATGCGATGATCTGCCACTTGCCGCCCGACGATGCCGTTCGGCGCGAAGCCGTGCTCGACACCCTCGCAAGCTTTGCCGAAGCCACCTACCTGCACCAGGTCAAGGCACTCGATGCACAGGGCCGTCGCGTGGCCTGGGCCGATCTGCCGGCGGCATTGCAAGGTTGCACCGGGTTCAACGAACTGCGCATTCACTTCCATATCCCGCTGTTCAGCAAACACTTGCTGTTGCCCGAGTTGCGCGGCAGCCAGGCGGCCCTGGCCCAGACCTTCGACTACCTGGCCGCCCACACTGAGTTCCGCCCGGTGCTGGAGGTGGAAACCTACAGCTGGGGCGTGTTGCCCGCGCAACTGCGGCCCACCACGCAACAGGCGCAGCTGGAAGGCATCGCCGCCGAGCTGCGTTGGGTCGAGAGCCAATTGCGCCAGCGCAACCTGCTGCAAACCCTGATGCAGGAGGCGTATGCCGATGCGCTCTGAGCAACCGCTGCTGCTGATCAATGTGGTCGGGCTGACGCCGTCGCTGCTGGGCGAGGCGACGCCGCAGATCAACGCGCGGCTCAAGACCGCCAAGATGGCCAGCCTGCAACCGGTGTTCCCTGCCGTGACGTCCACGGTGCAGGCCTCGATCCTCACCGGCGCGCCGCCGTCGCAGCATGGGATCGTCGGCAATGGCTGGTACTTTCGCGACCAGGCCGAAGTGCGTTTCTGGCTGCAACCCAATGCGCTGATCCAGGGCGAAAAGGTCTGGCACACCCTCAAGCGTGAAATGCCGGGCTTTCGCTGCAGCCAGTTGTTCTGGTGGTACAACATGTACGCCGATGTGGACGCCTCCATCACACCGCGCCCGCATTACCCGGCCGATGGGCGCAAGCAATTTGGCCTGTATTCGTCGCCGCCCGGTTTGCATGAGCAGATCGAGGCGCAGATTGGCGAGTTCCCGTTCCATGGTTTTTGGGGGCCGGCGGCGGGCATCGCGTCGAGCCGCTGGATTGTCGAGTGCGCCATGGCCGAGTTCCAGATCAGCCGGCCGCACCTGCAATTGATCTACCTGCCGCACCTTGATTACAGCTTGCAGCGCGTGGGGCCTGAGCACCCGTCGATTGCTGATGAAGTGCGCGCCATCGACCACGAAGTCGGGCGTTTGCTGGCCTTCGCCGAGGCCCAGGGTGCGGCGGTGATGCTGCTGTCTGAGTACGGCATCGAAGCCGTCGCGCAGTCGGTGTCGATCAACCGCGTGCTGCGCGCCGAAGGCCTGTTGCAGGTGCGCCAATCCTTGAGCTGGGAACTGCTCGACCCCGGCGCCAGCGCAGCGTTTGCGGTGGCGGACCATCAGGTCGCGCATGTCTACGTAAAGCACGCGCAAGACATCCCGCGGGTCAAAGCCCTGTTGCAGCGCCAGCCCGGCATCGAGCAGGTGCTGGACAAAGCCGAACAACGCGTTTGGCAGCTCGACCATCCACGCAGCGGCGAGCTGGTGGCCGTGGCCGCCGCCGGGTTCTGGTTCGATTACTACTACTGGCTGGACGAACGCAAAGCGCCGGATTTTGCGCGCACCGTGGACATTCACCGCAAGCCCGGCTACGACCCGGTCGAGTTGTTTATCGACCCGGCCATTCGCTTGCCCAAGCTCAAAGTCGCGCGCCGCCTGCTGCAAAAAAAGCTCGGTTTTCGCTACTACATGGACCTGATCCCACTGGACACAGGGTTAGTCCGTGGCAGCCATGGTCGTCTGCCCAGCAGTGCGCAGACCGGCCCGCTGCTGATCACCAATTGCGACCTGGCGTTGCCGCAGCAACTGGCGGCGACGGCAGTCAAGCAACTGCTCCTGGAGCACTTCCTGGGGCGCCCTCACCTCGAACTGGCGAATGCCAAGGAGCTTTCATGCGGCGAGCCTTATCTATAACGGTCCTGAGCGCACTGGCCGGATTGGCCCAGGCACAGGACACCAACCCCTTCGATTGCAGCAACTTTCTGCAGTTTGGAGGCAATCTCGACGCCACCCGGGCCGCCTTCACCCAAGGCCCCGACACCCTCGCCTGGAACTGGTTTGCCTGCCTGAACCAGCCTGCCGGCCCACAAAGCCCTGACCGGGTCTGGGAAACCCTCAAACCGTCGGACCAGGTCTACCTGCCTAACGGCGCCCAACCGCTGCCCTATGGCCAAAGCGTGCCGCCACCCGCCGCCGTGCTGAGCCAGGCCCAGGCGATGGGCATGAACCCCAACCGAATCTTGCATAACCTCAACGCCACGCAACAGGTGGACGGGCTGATCCTGCAAATGGGCGGCCAGGTGCCGGCAGCCGAGAAAGGCCAGCCGGTGCGCTTCCAACTGCTGATGGGCCAGGACACGTTCGAATACATCGTGCAGCAAAAGGTCTACAACGTGAACGGCCAGGCCGCACTCACCAGCGACCTGAACTTCCCCTCCACCGCCTGGGAGCTGAAAGCCGCGTGGTTGTGGATCGGTAACGACACGGCCTACCAGCAACAACTGGCCAGCCAGGGTTACTACATTGCCCAGGCCTACTACCAGCAGGGCAAGCAGTATCAGGTTGGCTATGCGGCGCTGAGCGGCTTGCATGTGATCAACAAGCTGAACCCCGATTGGGTGTGGACCACCTTCGAAAACCGTAACAACAGCCAGTACACGGTGACCAACGCCGCACCCGCCGCGCCGATGACCAACAGCACCGGGCCAACAGCGGCGGCGCAGCCGGTGAACGCCACCTTCCAGGCTCAATACCCGGCGTTGGCGCAGTACGAGCTGATAGGCGTGCAATCCAACACCACGCCAACGTTACTGGCCAACTCCCAGCTGGAATCGGCGTTCCAAAGTGAATCTTCATGCTTTGCCTGCCATGGCACCGCGGCCTATTCGCCCAAGCAGGGCTACTTCAATTTCGCCTTGAACAAAGACGGCGGCATCGTCTACCCCACCGCGCCGTTGCCCGCCTCCGACTTTGTCGGCTACCACAAACTGGACTTTGTCTGGTCGCTCAAACGCGCCCAGTGGCAACGTTAAGGAGCCTCACATGAGCGTCTTGAATTTCCCGCGTATCTACCTGGGCGGCCATATGTTCTGGAACCCGCCGACGGCCAACAACAACGACATGTACCCGCTGTACGATGCGGTAAAAATGCAGATGAACTGGCCGTTCTTGAAGGCCTTCGACATCACGCCACTGAATGCCGCCAGCACCTTGCTGCCCTGGACCATCGCCCCGCTGCCGCCCGCCAGCGTGCCCGACTACGTGATGCAGGTGCCAGGCAATGCCGGGCAGTTGACCACGCCGATGATCCCTGGCGAGTGGAACCTGTTCGGCGACAATGCCTGCGGCACCGTGAGCTACAACCAGACCCAGTCGGTGATCACCGGCGGCGAGTTGCCCGGCGGTGGCTATGTGGACCAGGACCCGCTGATCAACCAGAGCTTCCAGTTGCTCGGCAACCCCTTCGGCGGTGCCCCCAGCTCGCCGGCGCGCTTTGTCGACGTGAGCCCCTGGCAGAACACTTTTACCGCGCTGTACTTCGACAAGCTGGTGCTGGGCAACGCCGAGTGCGGCCTGACGCTCAATCGCCAGTTCCGCATGCTCGACCGTTTCCTCAACTTCAACTGGGCCAACCTCGGTGGCCTGGCCTACGTGACCACCACCTGGCAAACCTGTTTCCCCAAAGAGAACCTGGAATGGGTGATCGGCAATTCCGCCTTGCTGCAAAACCTGCAGACCCAGATGGCGCAGCAAAATGCCAAGGGCTTGATGTTCCGTTTTTCGACCTACCTGACGTGCTACGACAAGAACGGCATCCTCAACAACTACCCGCCGATCGACACCCACTCCTCCAGCGCGGCGGCCCAGGCCCAGGTGCAGGCCATGTACCAACAGGGGCTGGATAACGTCGGCGATATTTTCTTCAACCCGGCCTATAGCCGCACGGTCGGCACCCTGGGCCTGTGGCTCGACGATGAGTTCCCCACCGCCCCCGCCGGCCGGCGCCTGGTGCCGGCCGGTGCAGTGCCCATCTACAAGACCTCGCCGGGCACGGCCACCCAGGCGCAGCTCGGGGTGATCTCGGCGCAGGCCCACGACAACACCCTGTCGCTGGACCTGGGCAATGCCTTCCCGTTCTACCCGATCGACAAGACGGCCGACATCCCGGTCGCGGCCAAATTCCAGGCCGGCAATTACCAGATCGGCATCCGCCAGGGCACGCAATTCAGCCCGCTGGCCAGTTTTGGTTATGACGATTATCAACAGGCGGCCTTCGACAAACGCTCGGGCATCCTCGACCTGCCGCTGGGCGTGGACGCCCAGGCACTCCTGCAAACCGGCACCCTGGAACTGCAACAGCCCGGCACCACGCCTGTGATCGCCGCGACCCAGCAGATGTGGACCGCCGAAGTCGTCGAGAGCGCGAGCTTTATCGACGTGGGCGACACCAAAACCCTGCAGGTGATGGTGCAATACGACGGCCTGCCCGCGCCTGCCGGCACCACGTTGTGGGTGGCCGAATACGGCAATGCCTACATGCTGTGTACCACCGACTATTACCTGGCCTTCAGCAACGCGGCCAACTTCACCCTGTTCAACAACGACCCGGCCAACCCGGCCAATAACAGCGCCAATTGGCCGCAATTTCAAGGCGCAACAACGCTGCGCAGCCACGTGACCGAGGGCACCGGTCGCCAATTGATGGCCACGCGGCTGGCGGTGTCAGCCGATCAAATGACGCCGGTGACCTACCAGGAATTTTTACCGACACCTGCGGCAGTGGCCTTAAGCCCGACGCTCACGTTCGCCAACCCGATCGCCATGCAAGGCACCTTGCAAGACCCGCTCAACAATACGGTGCAATACAGCCTGGCGAAGATCCAGACCGACGCCAACGGCATCGCCAACCTGACCGTCACCGCCCAGGCGCCGGGTTTTCCGACCTTGCGTTTCTTTGTGCAGGAAGGTCAGCAGGCACCGGCGATCCCGTTCAGCTTCCCGCTGCCCACGGCCTTCACCGACTTCCTCGCGCCGCTGCGGGTGCTGCCGCTGGAACCGCAGTTGCAGCAGAACTTCGTCAACGCCTGGAACCTGATTTATCAACGCGAAAACGCCGGCCAGCTGATCTGGGAGACCTTCATCTACCCCTTCATCCTGCAGCCGTTTTATTACCTGTACCCGATCATGAGCAAGTTCATGCCGCTCAACTCCTTGTCGCGCATTGAGGGCGCGGTGGACCAACTGATTGTGTTGATCAGCAAGCCCTATCAGGAAGAAAGCACCCTGGCGATGCCCATTACGCGAGACATGCCGCAAAGCCGTCGAGCCGTACTGGAGTTGTGGGCGCAAGCCTTGGTGAAACGCAACTACCCGCCCGTGCAATTGAGCATGAGCGACTACCACTAAGCCACACGCAGGAGCGCCGGGTGGCCTGACGGCTGCCCGGCCCCCCACAGGAGTGTCCTATGAACACCAGCCTTTTGAGCCGACTGTTGCTGCTGTTTGTGCTGCTCAGCCCCGCCGCGTTTGCCGCCGACGACAGCGGCGCCGTGTACTTCACCAATGGTGTACACAACAGCGAAGGGTGCAACGCGCAGAACGGCAACTGCATCGCCAAACGCGCGCCAGGCGAGCCGTCCGATCCGTTTTTTCCGGCGCAATGGATCAGCGACTGGACGATGTACCGGGTCATGAACAACTACGCGAAAAACCCGCCGCCCTATAGCAATCCACCCTCGACCCTCACACCTGCCGACTACACGGTCTCGCGCGGGACGAGCTACTACGACACCACGTATATCCCGCCGGATGGCGACGGCTTCGGCGCGATGATGGAGCACTACGAGAAGTACTGCCTGCCGATCTTCCCGATCAAGAACAACAACTACACCTGCTCGTTCGTGTCCCTGGGCAACAAGGCGTACTTTTTGACTTACCCGCAGGACCGCCCGAAAGACATGCCGGCCTGCTGCATGTTTTCGCCGATGAACCACCCACCGCGCCAGGACTTTATCGAGCACCTGCCCTACAGCGCCGAGCGCAGCAAAAACCTCAACGCCAGCGTGCAGGCCTATGCCCTGGACCTGCAATCACCGTCGGGGCCGATCCTGTTTGGTTATGCCTTCAACAAGCGCCAGACAGGCTCACCACCCTACCGTTCGCCGCAGTCGTTCTTCTTTTCCGGGGACACCAGCGTGGCCAATGCGCCGATCGTGAGCCAGAACTACACCAACTTCCGTATCGCCAAACCCGACCCCAGGCAGACCTGGGACCAAGTGGCTGCGATGTGCCCGTCCAACCCGCCGCCTTGCCAGCTGTTCGAGCCGCCGGCCTCCCAGAGCAACGGCCATAAGGCGCAGTGGAACCAACTGATGCAGCGTAAGCCTTGAGGAAGATCATCATGAAAACACTACTGAGTGTGATGCTGCTGGGGCTGGTCAGCCTGCCGGCCCTGGCGCGCGAAGCACCGCAGCCGTCGACACTGGCCACGCAGCTCAACTGCCAGCCACCCACCAGCGCCCCCGCCGCCAATGCGCCGCAGGACCAGTTCGATCAATACAGCTGGCAGATGTTCGTCGCCCTGAACTGGCCGGCCCAGGACGGGCAGCGTGGCACGCCCAACTGCAACAAACAGCCTGGGGATTCTGGCTACACCGTGTGGCAGACCTACAAGACCGTCAGTGAGATCTTCCTGCCGGGCGCCGCCAACCCTGGGCCGTGGAACAGCCCGCTGACGGCCCGCAGCCTGGGCATCATTAATATCGCTGCGTTGAAGAACAGTTCGCTGGTCAACTCCATCGACCAGGCGGTCGGTGGCTGGCTGATCGACCAGGCAGGCAACCCGACCTACTACGATATCTCGGCCAACCAGGCGTCCTATAACTACATTGTCGGCAACCGCTTCTACAACGCGAATGTGGTGTCCAAAGCCAATAACATCAGCTTCCCCAATGGGGTGATCGAGATCAAATCGAGCTGGCGTATCCTCACGCCCAGGGACAACGCCAGCCATTACCTGACGCAGATTGCGCGCGTGGCCACCTTCAACAGCCAGGGCCAACGCACCGGGGTGACCGAGGCGTATCTGGGGCTGGTGGGCCTGCATATCATTACCAAGGTCAATGGCTACCCGCAGTGGATCTGGTCGACCTTCGAGCAGATCGAAAACGTGCCGCCCAAGGCCAAGGTCAATGGCCAGTGGGTCGATCAGCCGGTGTCCGGTACGGCGTATTCCTACTACACCCCGTTGGCCCCGGCCGCCACGCTCAACCAGTCGCCGTGCAACTGGCAGACCCAGGGCACGCAACTGGTCTGTGTGCCCAAGCCCGGCACCACGTTCAAGACGCCGAACCCGCTTAACCGCGTAACGCCGATTGCCGACGCCACAGGCTGGGTGAATGCCAATTACCAGGCCAACCCCGGCCTGCAACGCAGCGTTTTGAAGTACTACCAGTTGATCACCACCCAGCGCCCGCTGATGCCCAACAACCCGAGCAACCCACTGGGCCAGCCGACACCGGCGCTGTCGGCCAACGTAACCATGGAGAGTTATATCCAGCCCAACAGCAGCTGCATGAATTGCCATTCCATGGCCACGCCGGTGAAGAGCCCGTTCAAGTCTGACTTCTCGTACCTGTTCAAATTTGCCAACCCGCCCGTCACCCCACACGCCACGGACAAGGAATAGACCATGAGCATCCTCAATGGACCACGACTGAATTTCTGGGGCGGCATCCGCACCGACGTGAGCTTGCCGAACAACTCGCCGACCATCCCGTTCAATGGCAACCCGAACTGGCCGCTGTTTGACCTGACCACCTCGACCCTGGCGCCGGGTGCGCAGTCTTATACCGATGACCAACTGAACAACATGATCAACGCGCCGGCCGGCAACTACTACACCGCCGGCGGCTGGAACCACTATGGCCAGCATGTGGTGGACATGCAGAACGCCCTGATCAGTTCCCAAGGTGTGCCGGGCAACATCAGCACCACCGGCGACCTGATTGGCCAGCCGGTGTATCTGCTCGGCTCGGTAGACCCCGTGACCGGCCAGGGCCCGGTCTCCGGCCCGATGATGGTGGACCTGGACCCCAGCGCCTCGACCACCACGCAGATTTTTGTGGGTGGCCTGCAAATAGGTGGCAACGACAATATCCAGTTGCTGATCCGCAACAATGCGGTGTGCAGCAGTTACGACGTGACCGGCCGCGTGCTCGACCCGGCAAAAATGGACGCACCGGGCTCGTTCCATGCCAGTGGCACGTTCCAGTTGACCTTCCCGCTGAGCAGTATCGTCAGCTGGAACCAGAACAGCGCCGGCCTCAAGGCGATTATCCAGGCGCCGGGGGCGACGGGCATTGTCTTGCGGTTTGTGATGTTTGAGATGTGCCCGCAGATGACCACGGCGCAGTTGGACGCCGATTACGCCGCCGGTAAATATACGCCTAACCCGAGCATCGGCCGGGTGATCGGCACCCTGGCCCCGGCGTTTGCCGGCGAACTGCCGGGCTGCCAGCCGGGCCGCCAGATAGTCAACCAGGCCACGGGCAACGCCGCCTATGCGGCGCTGGGCAACAACGGTTTGCTGAGCCTCGATATGGTCAACGTCATCCCCAAGCAAACCTTCCGCGCCGTGCGCGATGACATCACCAGCCCCATCGGGCCGAATGCCAATTACGGGCCGGTGACCATTGCCGCCGGTGCCGCGCCGCTGACGACACTCAATCCCACCGCCAGCCCGCTGGTCAATTACTACGTGTATGGCGGTATCGTTGACCTGCCCCTGAATACCAGCCAACAGCAAGCCGTGAGGACCACGGCGCTGAACATCACCGCCCCCAATGCAGTGAACGGTAAAAAACTCAACGCCACCGAAGCGACGTACCGGGTGTATGCCGACCAGCGCAATGTGTACCTGGAGGACTACCCCACTGGTTTGACCATCACCCTCCGCGTCAGCTACTTGGGCGGACCGGTGCCCAACGCCACCAAGGTGAGCCTCGCAGCCAGCGCGCCGGGGGCTTACGATCAAAAGCAGTATTTTGACTTCCTTAACTTCCCCACGTCTCTGACCGTGAATGCCGGGCAACAGACGGTGAGCTTCCCGGTCACGCTCAAAAGCGGCAGTGCCGGCCAGGCCGGTTTTGTCGCGCTGACCTGCACGGCCAACGGCGTGGACGATGGCGCCTTCTTCACCAACTTGCGCAAATACGCCCAGACTGATTTCGGTATAGCCAAGGGCAGCACCATCACCTGGGCACAGGTTTACCCGAACGTGTTGCGCTTTCACTACTTGGCCTTCCCCGCCATGTCGCGCTACGTACCGCTCAACCAGCCCGACGCGATCATGGGCGCCAAAAACGCGATTTTGGCGCGCACCTCGGACGCCTACAAAGGCACCACGCTGTTCATGCCGGTCGTGCGCTCGATGTCGCCGGCCCAGCGTGCGTTGCTGCGCGCCTACCTCACCGGCAGCCCATGGCAGCCGCCGCAATAGGAGCACACCCCATGACCTTGCATATTCCGGCGCAGCCCATTGAGGCACTGCACCCCATTACACTGATCGCCGAAGGCCTGCTCAACCCACGCGGCCTGTGCCTGCAAGACGATGGCAGCCTGCTGTTGGCCGAAGCCGGCTCCGGCCTGGCGGACCAGCCCTTCAGCGGCCGCATCAGCCAACTTCAACCCGACCCTGCGCGGCCTGGTGAATACTTGCCCGGCAAAGTCATCGCCCAAGGCTTTCGCAGCATGAACATGCAGGCGCGCATGCTGCGCGATGAAATCATGGGCGTGTCGGACATCGCCTGTGTTAATGGGCGTTGCCTGGCCAGCCTGACCGATTATGTCGGCGGCTCGCAACTGCTCGACCTGCAATACAACCCGCCTGAGCCGGTGTTCCACAGCCGGGGCAATTTGAATGCGCTGTGCTACCACCCCACGCGCCGCAGCTGGCTGGCGGTAAAACCTGATACCAATCAACTGGTGGAGTTCACACAAGGCAGGGACGAACGGGTGCTGGCGCAACTGCCGGAACTCGATCAGGGCCAGGAAGCCGTGCCCGTGACCCTGGTGTACGAACCGCAGACGGATGCAGTGCTGATCAGCCTGTTTTCTGGCGAGCTGCACGGCGACCCGGCGCGCAAGGGCATCGACTTTGCCGACTTTGCCGGCCAAGTGATCCGCGTGCACCCGGCCACCGGGCAGATGGAAGTGGTGATACGCGGCCTGCAATTGCCCACGGGCCTGGCGTTGTGCCCGCGCGGCAGGCTGCTGGTGCTGGAACTGTGCAGCCACCTGCAACAACCGCTGCTGCCGGACTGGAGCGGCGAACCGCTGCACGGCGGTTTTACCCGATTCAGTGGGCGTTTGCTGCGTTGCAACCTGCACACCCGGGAAGTCGAAGTACTGGTGCGCGGCCTGGATACGCCGTCCAACTTATGTGTGGTACAGGACGCCGTGCTGATCAGCGAAGGCATGGGCCTGGCCGGTCGGCAAATCCCGACACCCCTTAATACGGTGGTGCCACTGAGCGGCAAGATAAGGCGGGTGCCGCTTTGAAACCATGCCCTACGCAGTCAAGCAAGTCGAATCAGAAATCGAGCTGAAGAAAAGCAACCCGTGGCGAGCAGGCTTGCCCTGCGTTGGGCTGCGCAGCAGCCCCAGCCCGCTGTAACTGGCTCACCGAGTCGCCTGATTTGGGGCGGCTTCGCCACCCAACGCAGGGCAAGCCTGCTCGCCACAGTGACAGTGTTCGTCCTTGATTAAAGGGTATCGCGGGTTATTCAAAGACCTTGAAAGCGCTGGCTCTGAAAGCGGCCTTATACCGCGTCCTCCAGCAGCAAGACGGTCGCAGGCCCCGCACGAAACGAGGGATTGTGTTGGGCCGCTTCCACCATATGAGGGGCGACATGGTGGGCGTCCAATGCAGCCTTTGAAGCCCACTTTTCGATGAGGACAAAGCTGTCGGGGTTGCCCACCACGGGATGCAAATCATAGTTCAGGCACCCGTGCTCGGCCCGCACCTTAGGTGCCAGCGCCTGAAACGCTGCCAACTGCTGCAAGCCCTTGCCGGGCTGGGTATTGATCATCACGACAAGCCGCACTTCATTTGGCATGAACACACCGTCACTTAGGCTGGATAAGGAAGCAGCACAGTACTTGAGCGTGATGCCTGGGTGCAAAAAACATAATTCACATGCAGATTTCACGCGGTTTTCACAGTGGCGCGCCTAGCCTGAACTCAGCTCCTAAGTGAACACCTTTTAAGCCCGCGCCCCCATCGTGGGCTTTTCTTTGTCTGGTTTTACCTGCGTGCCGAGCGGTTAGAGGTGTAGACAGCCCAGGCCATGCCCCGCCAACAACGTGAAGGCATTCACACTTCCGCAACGCCAGTGTTGAAGCACAAAAATTGCCCCAATAGTATTTCCCTCCACCCGAGCGCCCAACTTTATACGGATATTGCTCTGCGCCAGCTCGGGCGCTGACACGTGTGCAGGCAATCAAACATTGAGGTTTGCCATGCGTCTTACCCAACTCGCACCCGCCGCCGCCCTGTTCAGCCTGTTTACCCTGCCCGCCCACGCCGCCGACCTGACAGCCCTGACGGGCGCGCTGTCCTCCGCTCTGGGTGGCAGCAGCAACAACACCGTCAACACTAATACCAACAACGCCTCCTGCCAGCAGCAGATCCGCGATCTGCAGGCCAACATCAATGCAGCCAACGCCAAAGGCGATACCTTGCGCGCGACAGCCTTTCAGGCGGCCCTGACGCAAACCAATAAAAGCTGCAGTAACGCGCGCTACAACACCCAGGCGCAGGTGGATACCAACCCACAACACCAGCAAAACGTGAACAAGGCTGCGGATGCGATTAATGCCATCGGTGGTTTGTTCAAGTAAGTCGAAAAGTGATGTGAGAAGAGCCCGCGGTTGCGGGCTTTTTTACGGCCGGTACTTGGCTATCTGCCGTGTGCAGCCCGAGGAGGTAGACATGCTTTAATGCACGCTTATCACCCTGCAAAGGGAATTGCCCGATGAGAAAATACCTCCAGTGCTCGAAGTGTTAAGGATATTTCAAATGAACGGACGCACCTTGCTGGTCGTTATGTTGCTTGCCCACCCCACCCTATCCGTTGCAGCCACCCAACCTGCCGACGGGAAGGTACTCGGGGCAAGCGATGGCCTGATGTACTCCCGGGCGCAATTTACCTGCGGGACGCTGCCCGCCGATCTTGTTGCCGATTACGTAAAGGCATCCAAGCTGATTGCAGGGCCAAGCGCGGAATACGATGAAGGCTATGAACAAGTCGTCTCCCGAGGGGAGCGCAATTGGCCGGCCATCCCGAGCGCTGAGCAGCGAGCACTCGAATGCCAGAAGTCGAAAGAGGACCTGGCGATCAAGGTGAAGCTGGCACAACGCTGGTTTCCTGAGGCTTACAAGTAAGCGCTGGAAGTTATTGCCACCCGCTCATATTTATCTAACGGAGCGCCCACTCCATGGTCAGCGACCTCTCACAAAACTGAGGCTCTCAAAATATTTAAGGATATTTCAATACGTTATATATTATATTTAATTTTCAAATAACACTAAACGCATAACTCCTTTATAAAGATCAACACAACAAGAAAACAGCGAACACGTGATAAGCCTATAGCACTCCACGCTCAATGGACACGAAGGAATGTAAACTTATGACTGTCTCAACGAAAAATCTTGTTAATCCAACTGCCTCTTCGGCAGGAATCCAGACGAGTGAAGATTACCAAAGCCTCCTGAATTTTTCACACGCTTATGATCGAGGAGGATTTAATTTAAATGGAAAGCCGTCTTACACCATTACGCAGGCAGCGGATGAAATAACCCGAGGCGGTTACTATTGGGGCGACAATGACCATAACGGCAAATACAATTTCACCTACAGCTTTCTGACTTCAGAAAGTAAATCTTACGCCGCCGAGAAAGTTTCCGGCTTCACCGCTTTCAACGCACAACAAAAGTCCCAGGCAGCCCTTTCGTTCCAATCCTGGTCGGACGTCGCTAATATCTCATTCCGTGAATCTAAAAGCGGAGGCGACGGATATATATCCTTGGGTAACTACAGCAATGATCTGCAGCATGGCGGTGCCCGGTCGGCTTTCGCGTTCTACCCAAACAACAGCGGAAACAGTGACGCCCTGTTTTATACCAATAAAAGCTACCAGGAAAACTTAACGCCCGCGAACGGGAATTACGGCCGTCAAACTTTAACCCATGAAATTGGTCACACGCTTGGCCTGCAACACCCAGGCGCGTACGATGCCAGCGTGGGACAGCCGTCCTATTCGGATGCGAAATATGCCGAAGATACACACGGCTACTCCGTGATGAGTTACTGGAACGAGAGCAACACCCATCAAAACTTCAGTAAAGGCGGGGGCGAAGCCTATGCAGCCGGCCCGCTGATCGACGACATCGCTGCGATCCAGAAGCTCTACGGCGCCAACTACGCCACCCGCGCCGGCGACACCACCTACGGGTTCAACTCCAATACCGGGCGGGATTTCTACAGCGCCACCTCCAATGCCGACAAGCTGGTGTTCTCGGTATGGGACGGTGGCGGCAACGACACCCTGGACTTCTCCGGCTTCACCCAGAACCAGAAGATCAACCTCAACGAGGCCTCGTTCTCCGACGTTGGCGGCCTGGTGGGTAACGTGTCCATCGCCAAGGGCGTTACCCTCGAG
This sequence comes from Pseudomonas sp. PA-5-4B, assembly GCF_021606215.1. Taxonomy (NCBI): domain Bacteria; kingdom Pseudomonadati; phylum Pseudomonadota; class Gammaproteobacteria; order Pseudomonadales; family Pseudomonadaceae; genus Pseudomonas; species Pseudomonas sp. PA-5-4B. The sequence goes on from NZ_WKDB01000033.1 coordinate 19,266, forward strand.
AACGCTTTTGGTGGCGCGGGCAACGACCTGATCATTGGCAACAACGCTGCCAACATCATTAAAAGCGGTGCCGGCAACGACATCATCTACGGCGGTGGCGGTGCGGACCAGCTGTGGGGCGGCGCCGGCAACGACACGTTTGTGTATGGTGCCAGTTCCGACTCCAGGCCAGGGGCTGCAGACAGGATTTTTGACTTTACCTCGGGCTCCGACAAGATCGACTTGTCGGGCATTACCAAAGGTGCAGGCTTGAGCTTCGTCAATGCATTCACCGGGCATACCGGCGATGCGGTGCTGAGCTATGCCTCGGGTACCAACCTGGGCACCTTGGCGGTGGACTTCTCCGGGCACGGCGTGGCCGATTTCCTCGTCACCACCGTGGGCCAGGCGGCCATCAGCGACATCGTGGCGTGATCTAAAGCGCGGTGCTTCGGCGCCGCGTTCTGAGGAGCAAGAAGTGGATTCTGGCCTTTAGACTAATTGTCGTAGAAGTACCACATTACAGCTATCACGGTGGCAACCCATCCTAGGGTAAGCAAAAATGATAGACCTGCGAGCCGCTTATCCATGGTGCCCTATCAAAAACCGGATGACCGCAATACGAACGCATCCAATCAGAATAGTTGAGTGTTCTCAGTGTGCAATATCACGTGCCTGATGATCAGTCCTTGGTCGCCAGCGTCAGTGATTACCATAGCTCAATGAGGGCTACCATCAGGAACCTTTTGCATAATCTGGAATCAGTGCTGCTTGCTTTTACATCAATCAATTAGCGAGCGCCCAGCATGATTTTGAGAAACACCTTACTGTACATTGCGCTTGTCGCCGCTGGCTTCCTTGCAGGGTATGCAGCGAAACCCACCCGCGAACTTCAAGTAACAGCCGGCCAACTCATAGAGTGCGGCCGGGTAATCATGCCTACTCTTGGTATGTAAGTGTGATCTCTGTGTCAGAAAACTTGTCATTGGCTTGTGGGCCCATCCAGCATGGATGGAGTTCCAGTAACGCCGACACCCATTCGGCAGTCGAGAGTCTTAAATCTGCATTGCAAGGAGCGCGATATGCCAGTGGTAGCTGTGCTGAATGATGAGTCAGACCAAGGTGAGATTTTAGGCGCGCTGAAGGCCTATGGTCTGGTGCTGGCTAACTACTACACCCGCCCCGGCGCATCGGATCTGACTAAGGAATTAAGAGCCGCGCTGGGCAATAGATCTGCTGAGCATCAGCTGATTTGCCATAATCTACCGCTGGCTATAGAAGGCGACCCCTCGTGGACAAGCGTGCTTGTACTGCCGCCCCGGCATCACTTTCAATACCGTGAAACGATGGCCTTGGCGGCTCGAGCGCTCAGCGCTGCCGATGAAAGTAACGAGAAGGGAATGTTCTTGTATCACGAGCCGTAGACGCCAAAAGTGGACTGGCGATGACATTCATGGATAACAGATAACGCATGACAGCATGGCGAAATCAGAGCTTCTGGAGCAAGGTCGGGGTCATTGCCTGGCTGACGTTCCTCATGGTCATTCCTGGCGCTTGCGACGCAGGCTGGATGGGCGCAGGCTCGTCCAATCGCAAGCGAGTCTTCAGCCCTGGCTTCGTTGCGCTGTGCGTTTTCGTGGCTGTGGTTGAGCTGATAGCGCTGAACCACTTCTATGGTGTGCGAGGATGAGGTGAAGGCGGTACGCTTATATCTTGTTACAACCATTTGCCCGCAGGCACCACCCGCAAAGAACTTCAAACTTTTGTCCTAGTCCTAATGCCAGGCGTGCTTTAAACCGTGAGCGCCTGCTGACAACCCATAGAGGTTCACAAAATGAAAATGACACTGCCCGCCCTATTTCTGGGCGTCCTCATTTCGCAAGGAGCGATGGCTGCCGGAGATGGCACAGCCGCCCTTGGAGGCGGCGTTGGTGGTGCACTTGGCAACATCGTAGGTCAACAGCTCGGTGGCTCAACGGGCGCGGCGGTAGGCGCAGGCGTAGGTGGTGCTGCCGGCAGTGCTGTCGGTGCTCAAAAAGGCAATAGAGCGGAAGCTGCATTAGGTGGAGGAATTGGCGGCGCGGGTGGCTCATTGATTGGTAATCGCCTCGGCGGTACAACCGGCTCGACTATCGGTGCAGGTCTCGGCGGCGCGGCGGGTGGCGCGCTGGGAAACAACCTGGCGGACGATGAGAGCAATCATCGATCCGATGGCAGAAAGCACAAAGGCAACAACAAGCATAAACACAAGAACAAGCATCGTTAGGTTCTGACACTGTTACATCGAAGCCCGGCCCAGCGCCGGGCTTCTTGTTTCTGGCAGGCGCCCCGCTCTGCTATCGTGGCCCGCTCTGATCGCAGTGGAAGCATCGAAGCATGAATTCATGGAAGACTCTGGCAATCGCCTTACTGGCATCGGTCAGCACACAGGCCGTATCAGGTGACAACGTCAACCCTGTCGCTGCAGGAATATTTATCACCATTTCCTTGCCAACCATTTTAATTGGGGCAACCACATCCCTCACCACCGAGCCGCCAAAGATATTCAAGTCAGCCAAGACTGATGCACTGGCGTTCATAGGTTCGGACGGCGAGATTCGCGGAGCACAGTTTGAGCAAGCCTCCCGACACTATCGATTGAGCCACAGGTCACCGCTCATGTCCGATATGCAACTCGCCAAGGCGATCGCGGCGTCCTACTGAGCGCATCCTTTCACATCCCTTTCACACTCGAGCGCTTAGGGTTACCCCAGCTCCTAGAGAACATCCCTTTAAGCCCGCTAATCCCCATCGCGGGCTTTTCTTTGTCTGCGATTTGGAGAGCCGAGACGTGCCCTCGACGTCTTACCCGACAACCGCTATACACGCCCACCTTCAAAATGACACGATAACGCCTTGCCTTCGTAAGCAGGAATACAGGATGTTCAGTCACGTAACCGTTGGGACAAACGATCTTGATAAGGCGTCTACCTTCTATGACGCGGTGCTGATCCCTTTGGGGCTCTGTCGACGGCCTGTAACCCCTGATGGCGGGCCACCTTCGGCATGCTGGATCAAGCCAGATAACGCTCTCCCTCGCTTTTATGTGTACAGCCCTTATGACCGCAATGAGGCCGAAGCAGGGAATGGCAGCATGGTGGCTTTCACTGCACCCTCTCCAAATGCGGTAGATACCGCCTATGCGGCCGGGCTTCTTGCAGGTGGATCTGATGAAGGTGAACCTGGCCAACGCCCCCACTATGGTGACGGTTACTACGGTGCGTACCTGCGTGATCCAGATGGCAACAAGGTGCACATCGCTCATCGTGGAGATTTGCATGTGGCGGGATAGGCGCCGCTCACGGTATTGGCTTGAAGCCCGCCATTGCGCGGGCTGAATGTGCTGAATTGACTGTGTGACCAGGTGCTATCTACCGACTTTCCGAGCGCTAATCAGCAACTGGCATCTACCCGCCATCTGCGGGAGGGATACAGCCACATCAGACAACACGCGGTACATCTCATGCTCGTCCGCAAACGGGTAAACCTCGAGGTTGAGAGCGATCTGAATCTTGCGCAGATCTGTGCCTTCGACGAGCCAGCACTCAGCGGTGCGAGTCATCGTTGATCCGTTGTCATCCGTCTGCCAGGCGAGAAAGTCGAATAGCCTGGCGACCTGCCGAAAGGATATCGAGTCAGGGATATCGGCCAATAGCCGATCTGCCAGGTTTTCCTCCCCAAACTGAACCACTACTGCATGGGCAGCGCTGAAGGCTTCAGCGTATTCGGGTTCGCTGCTTTCTGCGGCGATCACGCTTAGTGCCCCCGCATGAAGTGGGCCATTTGCTCGTACTCTTCAAAGCCAAATGCACTTCCGTACCCGGCCGTTTGCCAGTAAGGCGGGTTCATGTAGTGGAAAGTGTGCGGTAGGTCGTACTTCTCGGCACACTTTAGCCAAGGCAGATTTTCGACGTATGTGCCGGGAAGACGCTGCCAGGCTTGGGATAGGTTTTCCTCGATTCGCAGCAGGTTGATTGGCCGTCCGGTGGTGGCGTCTGGCCCGTGGCCTTAGCGCCGAATGGATGGTGCTGGAGGTAGAAAAACCTCGCTGCCCTCTGGATGTCCGTCAGCGCTTCGGGCACCGCCATCTTCTGCCATTCGAAAATCTGCCGAGAGCTTAGCGCCCATTTGAACTGGCGCACAAACCCCTCGAGGTGGTGCTGAACAACGCGGTACAGGTTTACCAGGTCGCTGTTGATGTCGTTCAGTACTCGACCTTTACGGGCTCCTCGCGCTTGAAGTAAAGCGCCGCGCAGTCGGCGAACACTTCAACGTAGCACTCGTGCTCAGGAAAAATGCCAATAGGCGTTTCGAATGGCGACGTTTACCGCCCATCCATGGAACGATTGGGTTTGTCATTTTTGCAATCCTTTGCGAGGTTAGAGTTAATTGAGGCGATGCGATTTCTTCGGTCACGAATGTAGGTCGGTGGGCAACGACCCTGATCCACGCCTTGCAGGCACGCAGCGCTATCAGTCCTTAGCTCCATCGCCGGTGATGGCGAGAATTCGTTGAGCATGCGCTGGGGCAAGTTGGGCTCGCCCGGCTCCATTAACTACGGGGCTACGGGATGTACCGAGGACTTTATTTTCTAGGAAGAACACCCATCATAAGGCATTATTGAATCGACATGGATAGCAACATTGAAAAGGATAGCAACATTGAAAAGCTCGTCTCACAAAATCAACGGAGAGATAGAGGTCCTACGTGGACTTTCTGTGACTCTAGTTATGTGCGCACACATACCTGTATTCTTCCCCTGGCTGTCGGCTTACTGGTGGCCTGTTTTTCAACATGCCCACTTCTGGTTTGGAGTTGATATCTTTTTTGCTATATCTGGGTTCATAGTTACGTCCTCACTGCTACGTCAGATAGAAACAAACAAAGAAGATTCAAAAATAAAAACAATTGCCTCATTTGCCATTAGACGTTTCTTTCGACTAATACCGCTGTCATGGGCAGCATTGATATTCGTTTTCATCCTGTCATTAACCTGGAATAGCACTGGGATATTTGGCACGACCCTAGGCATTTTGGGAGATGCCGTATCAGTTGTTTTTTATTCAGCAAACTGGCACGCATACCAATGTGTAAAAGAGGTAACCCCTCTTTGCGGAATAAATGCTCACTACTGGTCTCTGTCACTAGAAGAGCAGTTCTATATTATTCTCCCACTGGCAATGCTTTTCTTAAGGAAATACTTGCTACTGGTCTGCCTGGTATTGATCGCCATTCAATTCCCGATGGAAAGAGAAATATTTTCCGCTCTCTGGATAACTCGCATAGATCCCATTTTGTGGGGCGTCGCAATCGCTCTAATAAAAAACACAGACCTCTATAAACAAATAAAGCCAACAGTAATGAGTGATGCAAAATCACGCTGGGCGCTTATAGTAACTTTGTTAGTCTCTATGAGCGTTCTCGCTGGAGGCAAGGTTATTAGCTTCTCAGTAGGTCTCCTAGGTATCAGCTCTGGCCTGTTGGTGCTTATCGCATCATACAATGAGGGTCTATTGTTTGCCGGCTTGGCGAAAAATAGAGTTTTGCTTTGGCTTGGTAGTCGCTCCTATGCCTTATACCTCCTACATAGCGTTGCGTTTTTCATCGTCATAGAAGCATGCAGCCGCCTCGCTGGCTCAAGGGCATTGATAGAGACCGCCGGATACACACTAGCTCTAGCAGTTGGTGGAACTCTTACGACAGTAGTCCTTGTCGAAGTTGCACATAGATTCATTGAGGTTGCATTCAGAAGGCTTGGAAACAAACCTTCAAAGCCAGCCATCGAGCAGGAAAGCGCCACATCAGCAGCGACTTAAAGCCATTGGAACAATAAAATAATTACTGAAAAATTAGAAAGCCCGCCAAGTGCGGGCTTTCTAATTGACCAAGTTCAAATCAAAAAACCGGGTCTCCTCAACGAAATTGAACACGCGATCCACGGCATCCCCGCCGACCGAACACAATCCCGACCGACACACATTCATCACGAACTTCTGCAATACCCTCAAGGCTGCTTGATCAGCAATGATCCCGGCGCGGATATCGAAAACAGTTTGTCCAGCAACTGGAGCGAGTTCGACGGTTCCTGCATTGCCCAGGCTGGTGGTGCCGGTGGAACTGGACACGTTGCCGCTATCGGCACGACAACTGCGCGCGATGCGCAGCCGGCGAGCAGAATCGTCAGCAGCACGGCGCGGCCTTTCATTTTCAGCGAGATCATTCATTCTTTCCTTTGTCGACTTGGCATCAAGGTCGGCACGGGCTTGCTCGGCGGCCTGTTGCCTCTCCAGCGCCTGGCGGGTTTGAGTGTTGGCGGCATTGCTGATGGTAGCCAGGTCGGCCTGATGGGCCATATCCAGGTCACTCAGCTGCTTTCCGTAGCGCCAGGCGTCCACCTTCCATGTGGAAAAACAGACAATGGCCATAGTCACCTGCAGCACGCCAAGCTTCTGCACCGGCGTCACGCCAGCACCTTCAGCGTCATGTCATACAGCGCCTGGCGATCGGCTTGGCCGGTGAGCCCGCCTTTGGCGCCGAGTGATATTCGCGAGATCCTTCTGGTCTGCCAGGGTGTTCACCCCGCGCGTCGACCAGAACCACGCGGCAGACATCGCTGCATGCTGTGGCAACTCCAGCAGTGCAGGGTTGCTGATGAGGTCCAGGCCCAGCGCCTCGCCGCAGACGGCATAGTTCGCACGGCCAGTGATCTGGATCAGGCCACGACCACGGTACTTGAAGCCATCACCATTTACCGTATTGACCGCGCCCTTCGTACCCAGCTTGCTGCGGTGTGGGGCCCCACAGCTCTTGGAGCCAGCGAAACTGACGTGATTCATGCCCGACTTGGGCGATGAAGGCTGCGATGCGCAGCCGCGTGACGACTCCGTACTTGGCCATGGCCGCATTCAGCACAGGAACAAAAACGCCGGCTTGTCGGCCGGCGTTAGAAGAATCTGCAGCAACTGCTGCTCGGTGACCGGCATGCTTTTATCCAGGCGAAAAAAACCGCTACAAGCGGTGGGGTGTCCAAAAGGTGTGGATCGGCTGGCCGACATGTCAGCAAGTAGATACAATCACCAAATTAAAAATCTACTGGTCTTAAAATGCTCGGAATACTTAGATTCTGCCTAGCCTCCTTAGTCATTATCGCGCACCTAGGGGATGGAATACACTTTGTTGAGCACTGGGGAATATTTGCTGTTTTTGGATTTTATCTAATCTCCGGATACCTAATAACGATAATCCTGAACACCACTTACTCATTTAATTTCTCATCATTCGCAACAAACCGTTTCCTACGACTATTCCCCATTTACTACGCGGTAGTGATCATTACACTAATCGCGATGGCGATCACCCCAAACCCAAGTCAGTATCATAACGCATGGACCTTCGCAGGAAGGCCGATAGACGTGATTGGCAATATTTTGATTTTCCCCTTTGAGTTTTATGACTCAAGCTTCAGGATGGTCCCGCCAAGCTGGTCGGTAGCGGTAGAGCTTGTAAATTATTTTATGCTATGGCTTTTCGTAGCAAGAAGTAAAAACTTGGCTATTGCTACGCTGCTCCTATCCGCGGCCTACCATATTTCTACATTCGCGCTGGACATGGACTGGACAAGAAGATACTTCCCATTCTACGCCGCGCTCCTGCCCTTCTCTCTTGGCGCGTGCATTTACTTTCTGAAAGATTATGCAAAGTTACTAACAACCAAGTCTATAAAAGTCGCCACTATGACAGCCCTCCTGGCTTGGGCTATCAACCTAACGGTTTGCGGCGCATTTTCAGGGCTTGGACAGAACAACTTCAACACTTTTTTCTACATCAATTTATTTAGCAGCGCGGCGCTCGTATATTTGATAGCAAATTCAAATCTGCAGTACACTTTTAAAAAGTCGGGAAAGCTGCTTGGCGACTTAGCCTATCCAATGTTTTTACTTCATTGGGTCGCCGGCTTCATCATGAGCTATCTCATTCTCGACGGTCAACGTCGGGGACTGCTGCTTGTAGCTGTCTCATTTTTACCGATACTGGTGGTTTCATACTGCCTATCATGGCTTGCCAATAGATGGCTGGAGCCGCTGCGAAACATTGTAAGAGGGCAAGCAACTACCACGAAACACTCGATTGCTACCGAGAGTTCTTAATCATTCGAGATAAACAATCAATGATGATCAGGTTGCGAAATCGCCGATCACAATATCCAGGGCGGCCTTGCGCTTTTGAGTCACATCATCTGAGATCACTCGGCCGCGTTCATACTTAGCAATCACCTGCCAGTCGGTGGCCTGCAGATAGGTCACCGTTTCGGTGTAAGCTGACTCTGCGGCGATGTCGCCTGCTGTCTTCTTTTTTCCAGCTCTGAAAGATCAACCATTTTGACTGACTCCAAGTTTGGAAATTTTACAATCCCTTCAGTTACAAAAAAAAGTTTGTTCGTTGGGTGCACGAATATAGGAAGGGCTATCCGACTGTACTGGGAACTTCAATGTCAGACACCAGTCTTCCAAATACCTATTGATCAACAAGCATGGAAAGAGAATGACGAAGGGCATGTTTCGCTTGCGCTGGGACAAGGCATGGGAGAAGGCACAGCAGAAAGCAATCGACCAGGGCGGCCCATCGCTGCCTGCGAAAATTGGCGGGGTTCAATTCCGTGAGATCCGGCCTAAAGCGGCATCGGAAATCGTCGACATCGGCGACGCGAGCTTGCTGCTCGGCCATAGTAAACAGGAGATCACAAAGCGGGTTTACCGGAGGATTGGCGCGACCGCCAGGCCCTCCAAATAGGCAAAGTTTCGAAACTCCAACCCGAAAGTTTCGGAACTCCTGCTGTTTGCCCAACTTCGCCGATCAAACCCCAGAAACGCAAAAGCCCCGCTTTCGCGGGGCTTTCGTGTAAATCTTGGCGGGAAACCAGGGATTCGAACCCTGGAGACGCTATTAACGTCCGCCGGTTTTCAAGACCGCTATTCAAACGCAAGCGGGCCGAAGCCTTACGGGCCGTTGGCGTTCCATTATTAACGCTAATCGACCAGGCTACAGACAGCATTCTAAAAGGGGGATAGTTTTAGTTTCGAAACTGATGTTGCACCTCTTTTGGCACCCTGTTTACCATTGACCCTTCGCATAGATCGAAAGGCTTTCCGACATTTAGGGAAAAATAGATATCTATGAAACCTGGCGCTACTCATCCTGCAGCATGTGTCCCGCCACCTCCAAAGCAGCGAGGCGGCCCTTAAGTGGCTTAAGCGGCGTCGCTTGCCTTCTAAACCTCCCTAATGGACGCCGACCAGAGCGAGATGCGCGCAAAAAGGATAGTGATGTTCACAAGGCTTCCGGGCGCTTGGCGTAGACTAAGCCAAACAGCAACTACGGCATTAAGTCCTAAAGTCGGAGTTATTTATATATTGATCCCATACAAACCTTACGAAAATCAGAGTCAATTACCAGTTCTTCGGCTTCAGAAGGACTTTCAAATTTCAACCACTTTGGCATTCCTTGCAGGCATTGCTGAAGCCTTGCATACTCCGCACTATCAGAAGGCACAAGCGTAGTAAAGCACGCGGCCGCTCCCCAGCTATGTCTAAGAGTGATATGCGTACTTTCGTTTGCAAGCAGCAAAGCATAGCCAGGTGTCACTGTAACGGTTTTTACAGGAAAGAATGTTCGCTGTGAGAGTGTTTCTGCAAGCTTGCTCACTTCAACTATGCTGACGGCCTGATCAGTGCCGCAGGTATCATTGTGGAGACAACGCAAGTTGCACAGCGGGTAAAGCTGCGGCACAGCTGTTCGACACCCGCTGATCATAGAAAAAACAAGAAACATGCAGACTGTAACCCCACAGTTCGCTATCATGGTTCCTTCCTCGAGCTAACACCATCACTAAACGTAACCCCAGCAATGTCGACTAAAGCCTCTTTAATAAATTTATTATTTTTCTGAGCAAGATAGCCGATTACACGTAATGTATTTTCTCCATCGTCAAAAGTTAAAGAATCACCATTTTTTTCTACTATATGACTCTCCTGATGTTCATGCCGTTTATATCCTCCTCCGATTCCGATTCCGAAGAATCTAGCTGATGCGCTCCCACCAACTGAAAAATCACGAACGTAATCATATTTCCAGCCATTGGTAGATTTGAATGTAATCTTAAATCCACGCATCAAAACTAGGCCTTTGGGGTAGTACAGAAGAGTCCCCGCTGGCCCGAGATAGCGTAAAAAAGATTTTTTATTTTTTAGAATTATATTGTTTTCGAACAAGTTGCTATTAAACCAAGGCGGTGGCTGTATAGTGGCTATATAGCAAGACCTACATCCTAAAGTTACGTTCTCTGTGTGAGACAGTTCCTCACTGACTGATTTTGATTCGGAGGCATTTACTGAAGCGCTGAACCATCCATAGGACCCTGAAACTGAACCTGACCAATCGGACTCCATACTTTCTTTTGCAACTCTCGATTTATCGAACTCTACAGAGAATGCGCCGATCGGTGTGGTGGCGATAGTGGTTACGGTAAGCTGTGGCAGGATGACTGCTCTATCTGCCCATACGGCAGTGTCTCCGGTAGGTAGAGATGCGAGGTAGGGTAATGAGAATCGAGGACCGTCAGGATAAGCTCCATCCTCCATTCTAGGGTATCTGATACGAGTCCCCACGCTTACTAGCTTATCCCATGCGTCTTTTATTTCTTTCTCATCAGCGTTTTTATATTCGGTACGACGTAATCTTTCAAGATCGCCATACAAAGACGATAGCTGTACTGCATCAGCCTCAATATCATTAGCATTCCCGTATCTATTGCTCCACTGAGTGTACTGTGCTAGATCGCCATATGGAATGCCTCTTAAGCTAGAATAATCCTTCCAAGCAGCAGAATCTTCACGTACTAAACGTGCAATATCTTTTTTGAGATTAATGATATCAACAGTTTTAGAGTTGATTAATTTGACCACTTCTGGCTCAAGCGCTTTTGCCTCAATGAACGTCAACGCCGTTTCTACGAAACGACTATATTCGGCATATAGCGTACGATCAGTGATACTAAATTGATCGCTTAGGGCAACAGGGGCTAATAATTGATCTACTTTATTAAGATATCCATAGAGGGAAAAATATGGATAGGCTGAACTTGCATCGAAAGGTTCCGCTATCGTCTGCAACTGAATATACTGATCTTGGACCAGACCGCCTTTGACCTGCCCTTTTACAAACTCATAGAACAAATTAAAAGTCGCCTTATAATCTGCAAGCGGATTTATTTCTTGAACAGCGGCTAAATGCGGCATTTTGTTCTCCTGATCATTTCTAGCTATGATGATACGTAGCATAGAAGGTCTAGGAGGAGCTGCAAGTTTTTCGGATGCGGGAAGATAGATATTTTAAACCTGTTTCAATAATGAAACATACGGAGTTCATTTTCCCAATTTGCGCGGTATTTTTCAACGAAAACGGTAGGTGAGTCACGCTGTGCAATCGTAGACGCGGCCAGGGAATTGGCCTGTGTGAATCGCCCCTTGATTCATAGATATCTGAGCGATCCATTGCGGTCACAGAATCCCACCAACCACTAGGGCCCATGAGGGATTGGGTGTAGCACTCCCCCAATGCCCTAGCCAGACTGGCTAATCCTTTGAAACCTCTTCTATTAGCAATTTCTAAGCAAGACGTAAAAACTGCCTGACAGAAGCACTGCCGGTACTATGCTTGTACTTTTTCTCGAAAGGAGTCGAAACCATGTCAGGTGAATATTCGCAGTCGGATGTGCTGGAGAGGATCTATCACAACCAGTTAGCTCTGGAGGCGGCCGTGATGGGGCTGACACTTCAGGTTGAACAGCAGGGTTTAGCTGAGGCGGGAGAAAATGTCCGGGGAGCGCTACAAACGATTGGCGAAAACGCCGGCCACATAAAGCAAGGCTTGGCGAAACTTCGGTCTAGAGACCTCTAATCCAAATGGCCGCCGATTATACTTCACAATCTTTAAACACTTTCGGCCATAAGCGGGTGATGAAACCCAGGAGTTACATGATGTGCGAGCCTACACAGAAGCTTCTAGTCGCAGCAGAGCTATTGGATCGAGCCTTGGTCATGTACTACGAGGGAAACTCTTATTTCGCTGCACTGCACCTTGCAGGCGGTGCTGAGGAAATTCTCGGTGCCTACGTTGAGCGCTCAGGAGGTGAATCGTCGTTCAAGAGTCTGCAAGGCGGTGCAGTGAGGCTCTCCAAGTTTTTGAACGGTGGGATAGAGGCGAAACCTAAAGACATCGCAGCGATCATGAATTATGCGAAAAACCGAACGAAGCACATGGACAAGAAAGATGATGACCACGTGCAATTCAATCCACAAACCGAGGCGTGCGATCTATTGGGTCGAGCGGTCTCAAACTACTACACCCTAATGGACCATTATGACCTCCTAGAAACCAAGCTTGTCACAAGGTTCAATATGGAACTCGTCGGCCGCGAGGCATGACAAAATCATCGAAGAAAATTCATAGCAATGGTGTCCGTCCGACTGCAATCGCTTTGGGTGGCAGCACCCGCTGCGCGATCCCTATAGATAGGGATTCGACCCCCTTCTCCCGGCCGTGTATACCGCTTACGGCCAGAAAATACGGTGCTTTCGACCTTTGCTCACGGTGCCCTGCGGTCTATGGCGGCCCTGAATGTGCCCTAATTTTGCCCTAAACCTCGTCAACACTGCCGCTGCTATTCTTAGCCTTTCTCGAAAGGAGTCGCCCCCACATGTCAGTTGATTACCCCGATGTACTAGAAAGGATCCATGACAATCAGCTCGCCTTGGAGGCGGCGGTAATGGAGCTGACGGTGTGGGAGGAACAGAGTGCTGCGCCAAAGGTAGGCGACAATATTCGTGGAGCCCTGGAAGCTATCGGGGAAAACGCCGGCCACATTAAACAGGGCCTGGCCAAATTCAGAGGTACAAATCTCGGCTAGGCATCAGCTTCTTCAGGCGACTTCAGGATCGCTCCAGGTAAGCCTAGCCATGGGCAATGTAAAGTTTCACGGTAGACCACATGCGGCCATTCAAAAGGAGTTGGGCGTCCAGCAAATACGCAAGAGATATGGTCCATCGATTGTTTCAACAAGTTCATGATTGCAAAATCACACTACATTGACGTAAACCTACGGAAGCAAAACCTCACCAAGGACCGGCTATGACCTCCATTTTGGCTGAATATCAGAGCTTTCTTGCATCGCCGAACATACTACAGGCACCAGAAAATGTGAGGAGAATGGCGAATCTCGTGCTCGCCAATTTGGGCCATCTTGCTGAAGTAGGTACTGCACGCCGCGCGCGATCAGGGCGACTAGTGCCCATCGCATTACAACATCTGTTAAACACGTCTACCGAAGTTCAGCCGCACGTTCCGTTTGATGGGCTTGAGCTGCTCGCTGGACGCTTGAATGAACTCACCGTAGGCCCCTTTCGCGGTTTCATGCGACAAGAAACGTTTGACCTTAGTAGAGACATAACCCTCGTCTATGGCGCCAATGGCACAGGGAAAAGCAGTTTTTGCGAAGCGCTGGAAGCCGCTATGCTTGGATCGATTAGCGAGGCAAAGGTCAAGCGCGTTGAGCATCGTGCTTACTGCAATAACGCTCGACTTCGGAGGCACGTACTGCCGATCCTGACATCATGGGATGGCGAAGCGGCTCCAGCGGCGGTGGTGCCCAGTGAAAATACCTACCGATTCTGCTTCATTGAAAAGAATCGTCTGGACGACTTCGCTCGAATAGCCGCTCGAACCCCAGGTGACCAGCGCCAACTGATTGCAACTCTGTTCGGCGTGGATCAGTTCAGTGAATTCGTTCGAGGTTTTAATCCAACCCTTGACGAGAATCTTAACCTGACAGGCCTGAAAGCACTGACGCTATCGGGTCGACGCGCTCACTTAGCCGCTTCTGAGCAACTGATCAAAACATACCCCGAAAAACTCGCCCGGTTGGATCGTGATGAGTCGGCAGTGGCCGAACGTATATGGGCGGGCAGATCATTCGCCGACGTATGCGATTGGCTGTTTGGAAACGCCCAAATAAAAGGACGGCTGTCCTATGTTCAAGGTTTACTCAACGCGCCATCACCTCAGATTTATGATGTCAGCCAGGTAAATCTTACCGCTCTGCTCGCAGAGGCATATCGCATTGATGAGCTACTGTCGGCTGCAAAGCAGCAACTGGCAGCACGTGCCGCAGATGTTTCGTATGCACATCTCTACGAAGCCGTGCTTCAACTGAATGATGGGGCGAATTCGTGCCCAGCCTGCGGAACCGATCTAGGTAACGTAGCCCAGAATCCGTTCGAAAGGGCCCGAGTTGGTCTCCAGCAACTCGCCGAACTCGCGGCGATCGAGCAAAAGAAAGTACAGCATGATCAGGCACTGAGTAGCGCACTTCACGAATTGCTCATAGCCATGTCTTCGGCTATTCGCGCTCTAGTGGCCGTGAGTCCAGAGGAACTGAGAATAGCCAACCTGCCGCTACTGCCTCCAACATCTGCGGGCGAGTGGCTCAAGCCTTGGTTGGATAACAATCAACATGCCTGGCTGACGTTACTCAACTTAGTCGTATCCATAGAGAAAAAAGACGCCGAAAGTCATTTAATTCTCGGTCAACGCCACGACCTGGCTCAAGAACGTGAACTTCTCGACGGACATCGTTCCGAGATAGAACGCTGTAGAACCATTCGAGCCGCCAGTCTGCAAGCGGTACTTGATGCACAGAACGAAGTTGCACAGTTCGAGGTGGCGAATCATGAACTGGTAGTTGAGGTCGCAACAGAGGCGCAGCAGATTGCTCATCACAAGATGATCAAAGACACCTACGACGGATTCCTCGGGGCCTTGAGGCAGTATCTGGACGGGCTGCCAGCGCTCCTATTGCAAGGCCTTGGGCAGAAAGCTCGAAACCTGTACAACTCGTTCAACCGGGATGATCCGCCCGCCGAACTGCTTCACGCCCTGTGGCTTCCGTTGGCGGAGAACGGCAAGATCGAAATTGAGTTTGCAGCCGAGCCTGGGGTGCGATATGACGCCCTAGTGATCCTCAGTGAAGGGCATATCAAATGTCTGGGTTTAGCTATTTTGCTAGCAAAAAACATCGATCAAGGCTGCCCTGTGGTGATTTTTGACGATGTTGTTAATGCCATCGATGACGAACATCGAAATGGGATCTGGCGGACCTTTTTTGAAGACGACCTGCTTGCTGGAAAGCAAGTCATCCTGACATCGCATGCTGAGGAGTTTCTACATCGCATCCAGCAAGAGTTGGGAGTACAGAGGGCACAGTTGATCAAGGTCTATAAGTTTCTCCCGCGTGGAGGCGAACATCACCTGCGCGTCGATGCTGACCCGCCCACAAAGAACTACGTCCTCCTGGCCCGGGCATCCCTTGCTGCTGAAGAAAAACGGGACGCTCTGCGACATTCGAGACCTGCCATTGAAAGCCTGACGGATCGCCTATGGACATGGTTAGGAAAACGCGGGGATGGTCGCTTGGAGCTGAAACTTAGCGGACCTCGAGCAAACTGGGAGCTCAATAACAAGTGCGTGAAGCTGCGAGGAGCTCTGGGACGTGTGCTGAATCCACATCCAGCGATGCCAGCAGTAATAGCAGCGCTCGATGATCTTTTAGGTATCAATGGCGGATCGATTGAATGGAGCTACCTAAACGGCGGGACCCATGATGCCCAACGCGACAATGAATTCGATCGTGCAGCCGTGCTACGAATCGTGGACGCGGCTACAGCTTTGGATGCTGGGTTAGCGCAATTGCAACAGGGCCGCTGATTATCACGAACCTGCTGAGACGGCCGCCTAAGTACAAACTCGAAAGCGACCATCCAGCAGGCGGAAATCATACTGGGCACAGCAAGCCTGGTGATGGGCAATATGACAGCTTATGACAGGCTGCTATCGGCCGATTGTGTTGAAAAAGTCGGTTTTCCCAAAACACTCGAATATTGATGGATGAAAACACCTCTGTTGCCCGCTTCTACGTGAAATCCGAGTACTGAATCTTCTGCCAAAAATTCAGATTTTAAACTCAGGCGCGTACTTTTCTGGCGTGAAATTCGAAGCCGGCTTTTTCAACAGAATCGGCCAAACGCGGTCGGTTGTCAGCACCGAGAACAGCCTTTGCTAGCTGGTCATCGAAGTACTGATGATATGCACTACCAAAAATTCAATAGAACGATAGGGACGCATTGGTGAATCTAGACAAAAAGTCTAAAATTTTTGGACAAAAGCACTTTGGGGTCTATATCAAAGAAAATCCGCATATGGCCGTTTCGGTCAGCTTGTTCTGTTTTGGGGGCATGGCCCTTTGGCAGGACGTCACTCCGCTTGCGGGCTCCCTATTCGGCGCTGGCGGCGCGCTCCTCGGCGCCTGGATCACCGAACTCAACAAACGTCGGACTGATTCGCAGGACAAAGCCAAAAAGGAAGCAGGTGCCGTCGCTGCACTCGCACCGGAGTTACAGCGCTCGATCGAGCGAGTTAAGTACATTCTGGACCGTACAGTGGCGAATTTTATTTGTGAATCGTCGGTGAATGGCGTGAAGACAAACGACATGCAAGCGGATTTTCGACCGTACTTGCCGTTGCTTTACCCCAGCGCGCCTCAAGTGCGTGATCTGGAGAGCGAGAAGGCCATCGCCCTTATCCGTTACTACGATTCACTGAATGAGCTTTCCAATATCGTCGACGACTGGTGGGAGCGGCAGGGTCAGCTCGCCGTCAATATTTTCAACACGCTCATGCACTCTGCAGAGAAGAGCATTCGGCTGGGCCTCGTCTGCGTCGGAGAGTTCGACCTCGAGGCGCGCTTCCAGCCGCCTTATGAGTCCTGGGGCACACTGACATCACGGATCGAGCAGTCGCTGGACAGTGCAACTAGGAGTCGTCAGTACCACATGGATCGGGCTGAGAAGCACCGACTGGACCCAGGCACATCCGAAGGGCCGACTCCTTTCCGCAAATACTAGAAATGACCGTATCAAGCACAATATGGAAGTTTCCGATCCAAAATGATTGATCCTCAGCACACGCCGATTGTGTAGGAGTATGTGAGTGATTTAGGCGGATAGCCCGTGGCTATTGGCAATGACGGTTGGCCTCGGCAGGTTGCATAGATGCATAAATGGCATTGGGTGCATAGGTTGGCGTGCGGTTTGCCCCATTTTTGCCCCACACCTGGTATGCCCTAAAGATATTTAGAATAAACCCATAATTCAGACACAAAAAAAGGCCCTGACCGGAGAGTAAAATACCCACAGATCAGGGTCTTAGCATTCAAGACCGGCGCTCAGTCTTGTCATATTGCATTACGCCGCTACCAGCCAGCGCCGTAATTCTTATCCCCCCGCGTATAGCCCTCCTTTCTTACCTCTAGTCAGCGCAAAGGAATTGGTTTAGGGTTTTCCAAATACTGTATATAAACACAGCAATCTGGAGATCTGCCCATGACCGGAAAACTTATCGACTTGGCCCAGGCCCGCGGTTTGAAACAAGATGAAATTGATAGGAGGATGTGGCTCCTTGCCGAAGATCTTCCTCTCGGTTTTTCAGAGTCGCACTGCGTGAAGGCGAGGGAAATGCTTGACTGGTCCGTCGAAACTCTTGCGTTTCGATCTGGGGTGTCGGTTAAAGCAATCAGAGAACTTGAGCTCGGCATCCGCAAACTGCGACGCGTAACAATGCAAGCCTTGTCATTTAGCCTTGAAAAGGAAGGACTGATTTTTATTCCCGGCCACGATCCAATGAGAGGCCAGAACTGCCGGGGCGGAACAACTAATCCGAGAGGAAGAGACGACTTTCATTTGATTGAGTAAGTCCTCAACCCCTCCAAGCGCCTACGGACGGGGCGAAAACTATCGCTCGGCGTCCGTCCGCAGATGGTGAACTTCAGAACAGCCCTCCCAAAGCTGAAGGCTCCCAATTCATGATCACCAACTCACCGCTCAGATCAGCCTTACCCTGCCGCTGATTAGCCGTGCTGTAGCGGATATCCACCATCTCAAAGTGAAAGCCCTCAAACACCCGCCGAATGTCAGGGTGATCGTTGATGCTGACCATAACCTTCCCTTTGCAGCGCCGCATAAAGTCGGCCATTCGTTCGTAATTCTCAAAGGGAAAATCCACGCCATAACCGGCCGTCTGCCAGTAAGGCGGGTCCATGTAATGGAAGGTACCTGACAGGCCAGCGGCCAGCAGACGTGATCGTCATGCGCAGGGACGACGTTGAGGGCGATTACTTCTTGGTCACGCAAGGCAAAACAGGGCTGAAGCTAAGGATCCTGATGTGCACAGAGGAGGGAGAAAACAGCTTGGGTAGGTTGATTCGGGAAATTTCGGAGAGGAATGCCAGTCACCTCTCGAAGTACTTGCTGATAAACAGGCACGGAAAGCGGATGACGAAGGGAATGCTGCGCTTGCGCTGGGACAAGGCGCGGGAGAAGGCATGTGCCAAAGCAATCGAAGAGGGCGATCCGCTCCTCGCCGCGAAGATTGGCGGTTTTCAGTTTCGCGACATCCGACCTAAGGCAGCATCGGAAATCGTCGACATCGGCGACGCGAGCTTGCTGCTCGGCCATAGTAAACAGGAGATCACAAAGCGGGTTTACCGGAGGATTGGCGCGACCGCCAGGCCCTCCAAATAGGCAAAGTTTCGAAACTCCAAGCCGAAAGTTTCGGAACTCCTGCTGTTTGCCCAACTTCGCCGATCAAACCCCAGAAACGCAAAAACCCCGCTTTCGCGGGGCTTTCGTGTAAATCTTGGCGGGAAACCAGGGATTCGAACCCTGGAGACGCTATTAACGTCCGCCGGTTTTCAAGACCGGTGCATTCAACCACTCTGCCAATTTCCCTTTTGCTTCACAGGATTATGATAGCCCATCCCGTGTCAGCGGGCGCCATAATACCCGAATGAAACACACTGTCAAACTCTTGCCATGGCTTGTTACAGAGCGTCTGTTATGATCCTTGCGACTGAATGTTTCAAAACTGAAGGAGTGTCGCCATGCGCGAACAGAATTACGCACTGAATGGTAACGCGCAGGCTGAGCAGCTTGAAGTCAGCCGCGTGTTGCGCAACACCTACGGCTTGCTCGCCCTTACCCTCGCGTTCAGCGGCGTAATGGCGTATGTGGCGCAGCAGATGCGCGTCGGCTACCCGAATATCTTTGTCGTGCTGATTGGTTTCTACGGTCTGTTCTTCCTGACCAACAAACTGCGTGACTCGGCCTGGGGCCTGGTGTCGGCGTTTGCCCTGACCGGTTTCATGGGCTTTATCCTTGGCCCGATCCTCAACCGTTACCTCGGCATGGCCGGCGGCGCGGAAGTGGTCAGCTCGGCATTTGCCATGACGGCCCTGGTGTTTGGTGGTCTGTCGGCCTACGTGCTGATCAGCCGTAAGGACATGAGCTTCCTGGGTGGCTTCATTACCGCAGGCTTCTTCGTGTTGCTGGCGGCAGTGGTTGCCGGCATGTTCTTCCAGATCAGCGGCTTGCAGCTGGCGATCAGCGCGGGTTTTGTGCTGTTCTCCTCCGTGTGCATCCTGTTCCAGACCAGCGCCATCATCCACGGCGGTGAGCGTAACTACATCATGGCGACCATCAGCCTGTATGTGTCGATCTACAACCTGTTCATTAGCCTGCTGCAGATCTTCGGCATCATGAGCCGCGATGACTGATTGCTAGCGCAATAAAAAATGCCCCGTATCGAAAGATACGGGGCATTTTTGTTTTCACGGGATTGCAAACGCTCAGTACTGGTTAGGTTCCATTTCCAGATCGACCTTGAAACGCTCAGCAATATCACGCTGGATGCGCAGTGCCAGGTTGGCAATATCATGCCCAGTGGCCGCGCCATAGTTGACCAGCACCAGCGCCTGCAGTTTATGCACGCCGGCATCGCCGTCGCGAAAGCCTTTCCAGCCGGCTTTATCGATCAACCAGCCAGCGGCGAGCTTCATCTGCCCATCGGCCTGCGGGTATGCCACCAGATCCGGATACTGCGCCTTCAGCTCAGCCGCCAACACATGGGACACCAGTGGGTTTTTGAAGAAACTGCCGGCATTGCCCAGTTCTGCCGGGTCGGGCAGTTTTTCACGGCGGATGCTGCAAATGGCACGGCTGACATCACTCGGCGTCGCCTCAGTGATGCCCTGCCCGGCCAGGCGCTGCTGCACCGGGCCGTAGTCGAGCTTGAGGTGCCTGGCGCGGCTCAGGGCGAAACGCACCCGCAGGATCAGCCAGCGCCCGGTTTCGTGCTTGAACAGGCTGTCACGGTAGGCGAAGTTGCATTCTTGCAGGCTGAAGTCGCGCAGTTCGCCGGTGTGGCGATCCAGTGCGGTGAGGCCGGCAAACACGTCCTTGATCTCCACACCGTAGGCGCCGATGTTCTGCATCGGCGCAGCACCGACGGTGCCTGGGATGAGGCTGAGGTTCTCGAGGCCGCAGAAGCCGTGTTCCAAGGTCCACACTACAAACGGGTGCCAGGCTTCGCCCGCTTCGGCTTCGACCACCACGTTTACACCGTCGTCCTGCAGCACCCGAATGCCCTGGGTGGCCATGCGCAACACCAACGCCTGGATATCCTGGGTCAACAGCAGGTTGCTGCCACCGCCGATCACCAACAGTGGTAATGACTGCGCCGTTGCATAGGCCAGGGCTTCACGCACATCGGCGTCGCTGCGGGCCTCGGCAAACCACTGGGCGCGCACGTCGATGCCAAAGCTGTTGAATGGCTTGAGCGATACCTGCGCAAGCACTTGCAAGGTCATAACCGCCCCTTCAATTCGATCACCAATAAATCACAGGCCCGCTCGATCAGGTCCAGAACCCGTTCGAAGCCTTGCTCGCCTTCGTAGTAAGGGTCTGGCACTTCGTCCACCTCGGCGTCATAGCGACGCAGGAACAAGTCCAGCTCGGCTTTACCTTGGCCAGGATGCAACGCCTTGAGGTTGCGCAGATTGCTGTGATCCATGGCCAGGATCAGGTCATATCGAGCAAAGTCTGCACGGGAAACCTGCTGGGCACGCTGGGCCGACAAGTCGTAACCGCGCACCAGCGCCGCGCGCTGGCTGCGCTGGTCCGGCGGGTTGCCGATGTGCCATTCACCCGTGCCGGCAGACGCCACTTCAACCTGGCCGGCCAGCCCCGCTTCGCGCAATTTATGGCGCAGCACACCTTCGGCGGTGGGCGAGCGGCAGATATTACCCAGGCAGACGAACAGAACCTCCATCAGGCCCCCAGCAGGCGACGGACGCGCTCAAGGTCTTCCTGGGTGTCGACACCGGCTGGCGGCGCTTCCAGCGCATCGCCCACGTGGATACGCACACCGTGCCACAGGGCACGCAGCTGTTCCAGGGACTCGGTGTTTTCCAGCCAGCACGGCCCCCAGCTGACGAAGTCATGCAGGAAACCGGCGCGGTAGGCATAAATGCCAATATGGCGACGGTACGGTACGCCCTGGGGCAATACGTCGGGCTGTTTGGCAAACGCATCCCGCGCCCAAGGCAGGGTCGAGCGACTGAAGGTCAGCGCAAGGCCATTGATATCGCTGACCACTTTGACCACGTTCGGGTTGAACAGGGTGTCGATGTCTTCGATCGGTTCGGCCAGGGTCGCCATACGCGCCTCGCCGTGGGCGGCCAGGTTGGCGGCGACCTGATCGATCACGCACGGCGGGATCAAGGGTTCGTCACCCTGCACATTGACCACGATCGCGTCGGGCGCCAACCCCAACTGCGTGGCGACTTCGGCCAGGCGGTCGGTGCCGGAATTGTGGTCTTCACGGGTCAGCACCGCTTCAGCACCGAAACCTTTGCAGGCTTCGATAATGCGCGGGTCATCGGTGGCAACCACCACGCGTTCGGCGCTGCTTTTGCAGGCCTGTTCCCACACCAGCTGGATCATCGGCTTGTTGCCGATCAATTGCAGCGGCTTGCCCGGCAGGCGCGTGGAGGCGTAGCGCGAAGGAATGACAACGGTAAAGGCGGTGGTCATTTATCCAGGCGCTCATCGGTGGTCAGGGTACGGGCTTCGCTTTCCAGCATTACCGGAATGCCATCACGGATCGGATAAGCCAGGCCGGCGCCCTTGCTGATCAACTCGGTTTTATCGGCGCTGAGCTTGAGCGGGCCTTTGCAGATCGGGCAAGCGAGGATGTCGAGCAGTTTGGTGTCCATGAGTATTTCCTGGAAAAAGCGGTTTAAGGCAAAAGTCGGGCGGGCAGCAGGCGCATCAATTGCGTGTCGAACCAGGCCACAAACGCCGGTGACGGCAGTGCATCCACTGCAAGGTACCACCAGTCGGGCTGGGCAAAGGCGCGGCACTTCACCGCGTCTTTTTCGGTCATCACCAAGGGCAATGACGGTGTGAAATTCAACACCTCTGCGCTGTACGGCGCATGGTCGGCAAATGCATGGGGAATCGGCTGCCAGTGTAGCGTTTCGAGGGTATTGAAGAAACGTTGCGGGTTACCGATACCCGCGACGGCATGGACCCGCTGGCCGGCGGCAAAGTGCTCCACCGATTGGCGCTCACCGGTTTTCAAGTTGATCAGCGCCGTGGGTTGCAGGCGAAAGGCAAACCCATCCTCGCGATCGGCTCCGGCGCCGTTGTACAACAGCGCATCCACGCTATGCAGGCGCTCCACCGGTTCGCGCAAAGGCCCGGCAGGCAGGCAACGGCGGTTGCCCAGGCCACGGGCGGCGTCGATCAGCACCAGTTCCAGGTCGCGGGCCAGGCGGTAATGCTGCAGGCCATCGTCGGAGAGGATCAGGTCAAGGGGTTCACTGGCCAGCAAGGCTTTGACGGCGCGGCTGCGGTCTGGATCGATCATCAGGGGTACGCCGCAGCGCTGAACGATCAGCAACGGCTCATCGCCCGCTACTTCGGCGCTATGGCTGGCCTCGACCCGCCACGGCAACTGCGGCGGCTTGGCACCATAGCCGCGGCTGACCACGCCGACCCGCAGGCCGCTGCGCCGGCAGTGTTCGATCAGCCACAGGATCAACGGCGTCTTGCCGGTGCCGCCGACGGTGATATTGCCCACCACCACCACAGGCACCGGCGGTTGATAAATCTCACCCTCGCCCGCCAGGAAGCGCGCGCGTTTGCGCTGTACAACGTGACGGTACATAGATTCCAGCGGCCGCAGCAGTACGAGTGCCGGATGGCCCTCGTACCACGCCTTGAGCAAACGATCGGACATAGCCATCAGGGCGGGCTCGCCGCCTCGACGGTGGTCATGCGCAGGTGGCTGAAGCCCAGCTTGCCGGCGGCGTCCATGGCGGTGATCACGGCTTGGTGCTGGGTTTTGCCGTCAGCGCTGATGGAAAGAGGCATATTGGTATCGCCGCCGGACTCTTTCTGCAGGGCATCCATCAGGCTGGCAAGGTCATTTTTTTCGAGCAATTGGTTATTTACCGAAAACACCCCGTCGGCGCTGATGGCAATGTCCAGCTGCTTAATTTCCTGGTCTTCGGCCGGTGAGCCACTCACTGCTTCGGGTAAATCAACGCGCAGTTGGGTTTCGCGGGTGAAGGTGGTAGTCACGACAAAAAACAGCAGCAGGATAAAGACCACGTCGATCAGCGACGCCAGGTTGATATCAACATTCTCCCGTTGCTTGCGGCGAAATTTCACGCTCGACCCTCAACGAAATCGACATCACGATCGCCCTGCACCACTTCCACCAGCTTGATGGCTTCCTGCTCCATGCCGACCACCAGTTCATCGATGCGACGCTGCAGGAAGCGGTGGAAAAACACCGACGGAATACCGACCATCAGGCCGGCTGCCGTGGTGATCAAGGCCTTGGAAATACCCCCGGCCAAGACGGCAGCGTTGGTGGTCATGCCTGAACCCATGAACGAGCTGAAAATGTCGATCATGCCCAGCACCGTGCCCAGCAAACCAAGCAGCGGCGCCATGGCTGCGATGGTGCCGAGAGCATTGATATAGCGCTCCATTTCGTGGATGACGCGGGCAGCGGCCTCTTCGATGCATTCTTTCATGATCTCGCGACCATGTTTGGAATTGGCGAGGCCCGCTGCGAGGATTTCACCCAACGGCGAGTTGGCGCGTAACTCCTTGAGTTTTTCTTTATCCAGCTGTTTGTTCTTGATCCAGCCCCACACCTGCCCCAGCAGATGCTCGGGGGTTATGCGACTGGCGCGCAGGGTCCACAAACGTTCGGCAACGATGCCGAGTGCGGCGATGGAGCTCAAGATAATCGGCAACATCATCCAGCCGCCGGATTTGACCAATTCCCACACAGTGAATGTCCCCTCGAAAAAGTGCGCCACTTTACCATATAGGTTCACCCGCGTGGTTCGCAGGCGCCAGGCCCGCCTGTCGCAGGCCCAGGTGTTTGGTAAGCCTGTATTACGGTAACGCTTCGCGCCAGAATCGCCGTTGACTGCGCGCAACAACCGGTGCTCTAAAACTGCCCAGTTGCACACGCACGGCACCTTGCTCGGCGCTGTCGTAGACCCGGCTGCCCAGCGCCTGGTAACGCGCCATCACCTGCGGATGGGGATGCCCGAATGCGTTGCCACGGCCGCGGGAAATCAGCACCGACTTGGGCGCAAGCCGCTGTAAAAACGCCCAGGACGAGGAACTGCGACTGCCATGGTGCGGCGCTTGCAGCCAATCGGTCGGCACCGCCAAGGGCGAAGCGAGAAAGGCTGTTTCAGCCGCCTCATCAATATCACCCGTCAGTAGCAACCGCTCGCCACGGGCCTGTACCTGCAAGACGCAGGATTTCGGATTGCTGCTGGTGGCGCCAGGCCATCGCCACACCTCGAATGACACGCCATCCCACTCCCAGCGCTCGCCATTGTTACAGGGCTGGGCGGCGAGAAAAGCCGGCAGCCCTTCGGTCTCTCCGCCGATAACCCTCCCGACGGGCAGCACACGGGCAACCGCTGCGGCACCGCCGGCATGGTCCGCGTGAGCGTGGCTGATCACCATCGCGTCCAACGCCGCCACCCCAACCTTTTGCAGGGATGGCAGCACCACGCGCGCGCCCAGGTCAACCACCCCCGAGCGCGGGCCTGCGTCGTAGAGCATGGCGTGATGGCGCGTGCGCAGGATCACCGCCTGCCCCTGGCCGACATCCAATTGCACCACCTCCACCTGCCCGTGCGGCACCAATGGTTTAGGGGCAAAGACGGCCAACAGCAGCATCGGCCAGCCCAGCAGCCGCAATGGCACGCCTTTGGGCAAGAGTAATAGCACCGCGCCCGTGACGCTGATCAACCAATAACCCAACGGCACGTCGGCGGGCACCCATGCTGCGCGCAGCCCGGCCAGCAGCGCCAAGCCTGTGAACAGGCCATCCAGTGCGCCACCGGCCAACCACAACAGGCCCTCTCCCACCCACGGCACCGCCAACAGTGCGGTGCCCAGCAGTGCCAACGGCAGCACCACCAGGCTGATCCACGGCACGGCAAACAGATTGGCCACCGGGGCGCTAAGGCTGATGGGCAACCCCAGCACCAGCAGCACCGGAAACAAACCGATGGCGATCAACCATTGGGGACGGGTCCAGGCCTGCCAGACGCTCCACGCGCCCAAACGCCCGCTGAACGCCAGCACCAGCACGGCCACGGCGGCAAACGACAACCAGAACCCCGGCTGCAAACTGGCCAGCGGCTCCAGCACCAGCACGGCATTGAACGCCAGTAATAACGGCCACCACACACCCAAGTGGCGAAACCGCAAACGCCACAGCAGCACCAACCCGACCATCACGCAAGCCCGCTGCACCGGAACACCGAACCCCGCCAGCAGGCCATAACCCAGCGCGGCAGCAAATGCCAGGCCGCAGGCCCACGGCAGCCAGGGCAAGGCGCGGGGCCAGCAACCGTAGCGCGCCAGCCCGGCCACCAGCGCGTAGATCAAACCGGCCAGCAAGCCAATGTGCTGGCCGGAAATCACCAACAGGTGCACCGTGCCGGTGTCCTGCAACACCCGCCAATCCTCGGTTGCCAGCCCCGAGCCGTCGCCCAGCACCAAGGCTGCCAGCCCCGCCTCGCGGCCCTGAGCATCCACCGCCAGCAGGCGCTGGCGGACGCTGTCACGCCAGGCATGGCGAGCCGGCGCCAGGCGTTGGCCATCTTTCACCGAGCCGGTGGCACCGATGCGCTGGGCCAGCAGCCAGGCCTCGTAGTCAAACCCCTGGAAGTTGAGCAGGCCCGCCGGCCGCTTGAGCGTAACCGCCAGACGCCAGCGCTCGCCGCTGTTAACCTGCGGGCCGCCATGCCAGGACAGCCGGATACGCTTGGGCAGCCGGGCCTTGCGTGACCGGCTGTCGGCCAGTTCGAAGCGCACGCCGGTGCTGGTGGTTTGCGGCAACCCGATGACGCGCCCCTCAACCCAGCGAGTCTGACCGTCCAGAGCCGGCCTTAATCGGTCGTCCAACGCCCATTGCGCGCTCATGCACGCCCAGCTCACGCCCAACAGCAAAAACGCCAGCGGATAGGTACGAAACGGCAGCAACATCAAGGCCACTACCAACATGGCCAGCAGCCACGCGGTGGCGGGCAATGCGGGTAAAAATCGCAGCGACAACAAGCCCATTCCGAACGCGAACATCCCTGTTCTCATGAATCATCCTTTTCCAGTGATCCACTAGTCTTAGTCGGATACTTCCCGCGGCCTCTGATGTTTTGTCACAAAGTCTGAATTTTCTGTTTATAGAATGCGGGCATACTTGCCCCTCGAACTGACCTGGACCCCTTATGCCCCGGCGCTTATTCAAACGGTACATGCCCGACCCCACGAGTATCCGGGAACACAAGTCCTTACGATTTCTCGGCACGTTGTTGCATGACCCCAACCTCTGGCACCTGAACCGCCATTCCGTCGCCCGCGCCATGGCAGTGGGCCTGTTCGCGGCGTTTATCCCGATTCCGTTGCAGATGTTATTGGCGGCTGTGCTAGCGATCGCTGTGCGCGGGAATATGCCGATTGCCGTGAGCCTGGTGTGGCTGACCAACCCGATCACCATGCCGGTGGTGTTCTTCTGCACCTACCTGACCGGCGCCTGGCTGATGAACACGCCGCCGCGCAGCCTGCCCGACAACCTGACCTGGGAGTGGATCAGCAGCCAACTGGGCACACTGTGGCAGCCGTTCCTGTTGGGTTCCGTGGTGTGCGGGCTGGTGCTGGCCGCGCTGGCCTACTGCCTGACGATGGGTTACTGGCGCTGGTGGGTCGCGCACCAGTGGAAGAAGCGCAAACAACGACGCACCTGACAGCTAGCGCGCTGGCAGCCGCAGGTGCACGCACAAACCTTGCGCGCTGTTCTGCGCCCACAACGTCCCACCCTGGCGCTGTACCGCATTGCGGGCGATGCTCAAGCCCAGACCAAAACCGCCATCACCCGGCCGTGAGCCTTCGAGGCGGGTGAACGGCGCAAAGATACGTTCCAAGTCCTGCTCATCAATACCGCCGCCCTGGTCTTGCAGCCAAATATGCCAATCATCGCCCTCGCGACAGCCGTCCAGCGTCACCTGCCCCTGAGCGGGGGAATGTCGTATGGCATTGCGCAGGATATTTTCCAGGGCCTGGGCCAGCGCATTCAGGTTGCCGCGCACCCAGCAGTCGACGGGCAACAGACACGGCAAACGCGCTGCTGGCCAGTCACTTTCATAACAAGCGTTTTCCCGCAGCATGTCCCACAAGGCCGGAAGCTGGATGGCTTCCTCGGGTAACCGCGTTCGCTCGCTGTCCAGCCAGGCCAGTTGCAGGCTGTCTTCCACCAGGCGCTGCATGGCGTCAATCTCCCGGCCCAGGCGCTCGCGCAACTGCGCTAGATCCTGCTCACTGTCACAGGCCACGCGCAAACGGCTCAACGGCGTGCGCAGCTCATGGGACATGTCCCGCAATAACTGTTGCTGCAACTCCACCGTGCCCTGCAAACGCTCGGACATGTGGTCAAAGGCGCGGCCCAACTCACCCAATTCATCCTGGCGGCTGGTGGCCTCGCGGGACATGCGCGTATTCAATTGATCGGCGCGCCAGGCGTTGGCCTGCTCGCGCAACTGGTTCAGCGGCATGATCAGCAGCCGATAAAGCCCCACGCACAGCAGCAAGGTAAACAGGCCGGGAATCACGCCGTTGGTCACCACGCGCCAGAACACCTGATAGCGCCCCGGCATAAAGCGCTTGGGTAATTCGATTACCAGCGAGCCGGCGCCAGGGTTGACCGGGAATGGGATTTTCACCCAGGGCAGGCCTTTGACGTGTCGGCTGACCGGCCACTCCAGCCCGCGCAGAAAAGTCAGGCGCTGGCTTTCCTTGTCGCTCAGCGGCAGGCTGCTCAGCGACTGCAAGTCGTGGCCGATCACCCCGATCCAGGTCGATTCGCGCGTGGCCATCAGCTGCAACCAGGCGTCCACGCCAGCACTGCCCTGGGTACTCCAGGCCAATTCCGCGCCCGCGGCATAGCCGCGCAAAATCTCGCGGGACTCCTCGGCCACATAGGCGTTCTGCTCTTCCATATAGCGGCCCCAGGACCAACTGAGCCAGATCATCAGCAAACAGAAGGCGATCAGCAGGCAGGCGAGCTTCCAGAATAACGAGTGCCGGCCGGGCAGCCGCTCAAAGCCCTTCATCATGGCCGCTCAGTACATAACCCTTGCCCCACACCGTGCGCACTTCGCGCTCGCTGTAGCCGATGGCCTTGAGCTTGCGGCGAATCTGGCTGATATGCATGTCCAGGCTGCGATCGTGAGGCGCGTAACCGCGCTGCAACACATGCTGGTAAAGGAAGGCTTTGCTGAGCACTTCATCGGCGCTACGGTGCAAGGTCTCGAGCAAGCGATACTCGCTGCGCGTCAGCCCGGCCCAGTGTTCTTGAAAGAACACGTCGTACAGTTCATCGTCAAAACGCAGGCTGCGGGCATCGTCATGCGCCGGTAAACGCAGCGGCAACGGCCGCCGGTCCAGGGCCACGCGGCGCAGGATGGCTTCGATGCGTACACGCAGTTCAACCATGCTGAACGGCTTGGGCAGGTAGTCGTCCGCACCCAGGCGAAAACCGCTGATGCGATCGGCCTCGGCGCCCAGCGCAGACATGAGGATCACCGGCGTCGCATGGTGCTGGCGCAAATGGGTAAGAATCGACAAACCGTCCATGCCCGGCAGCAGGATGTCCATCAACACCACGTCGAACGCCTGGTCACGTGCCATCTGCAGGCCCTGTTGGCCGTTCTGGCACCAGGTGACCTGGAAGCCACAGCAGCCCAGTTGCTCATGCACATAGGCGCCCAATACAGGGTCGTCTTCGATTGCCAGGATACTGGGTAGGCCAACTGCGGGATTCATTAGCGTCTGCAAGTCATTCTCAATCGCTGATTATTCAAGATTAAACGGTGACAGGCAATCGCCACCCGGCTGCCAATGGTTCGAAGATTGCGCTCGGCGATTGACGTCGGAGATTGACGTCGATCATTAATTTGCGAGGTTCCACACCGCGCAAATGGCTACACTGCGCAGGTGGCGTGGGCCGGATGCCCGCGCAGATAAACGAAAACAGTGTGGTAGCAGGAGAGTGGCGTGCTTAGAAGAATGGGGATAAAAGGCCGCGTACTGTTGCTGACCTTATTACCGACCAGCCTGATGGCCCTGTTGTTGGGGGGCTATTTCACCTGGATGCAGCTGTCGGAGTTGCAGACCCAATTGCTGCAACGCGGCGAAATGATCGCCGAGCAATTGGCGCCGCTGGTGGCCCCGGCGTTGAGCAGCAAGAACACCGACCTGCTTGAACGCATCGCCACCCAGTCGCTGGAGCAACCGGACGTGCGCGCGGTGTCGTTCCTGGCACCGGACCGCTCGTCCCTGGCCCACGCCGGCCCGACCATGCTTAACCTCGCGCCGGTCGGCAACAGTTCGCACCTGCTGCAGCGCAGTGGCAATGACGCCACGCGCTACCTGCTGCCGGTGTTCGGTCGCCATCGCAACCTCGCGGGCGAATTGATCCCCGATGAAGCCGATCGCCTGCTGGGTTGGGTCGAAGTGGAGCTGTCGCACAATGGCATGTTGCTGCGCGGTTATCGCAGCCTGTTTGCCAGCCTGCTGCTGATCGCCATCGGCCTGATCTGCACGGCCGCCCTGGCATTGCGCATCAGCCGCACGATCAACTCGCCCATCGGCCAGATCAAGCAAGCTGTGGCCCAACTCAAGGACGGCAACCTCGAAACCCGCCTGCCACCGTTGGGCAGCCAGGAGTTGGACCAATTGGCCTCGGGCATCAACCGCATGGCCGAAACCCTGCAAAATGCCCAGGAAGAACTGCAACACAGTATCGATCAGGCCACCGAAGATGTGCGTCAGAACCTGGAAACCATCGAGATCCAGAACATCGAGCTGGACCTGGCGCGCAAGGAGGCCCTGGAGGCCAGCCGGATCAAGTCGGAGTTCCTGGCCAACATGAGCCATGAAATCCGCACGCCGCTCAACGGCATCCTGGGTTTTACTCATCTGCTGCAAAAAAGCGAGCTGTCGCCGCGTCAGCTGGATTACCTGGGCACCATCGAAAAATCCGCCGACAACCTGCTGGGTATCATCAACGAGATCCTCGACTTCTCGAAAATCGAAGCCGGCAAGCTGGTGCTCGACAGTGTGCCCTTCAACCTGCGCGACTTGCTGCAAGACACCCTCACCATCCTCGCCCCCGCCGCCCATGCCAAACAGCTTGAGCTGGTCAGCCTGGTGTACCGCGACACGCCGCTGGCGCTGGTGGGCGACCCGTTGCGCCTCAAGCAGATCCTCACCAACCTGATCAGCAACGCGATCAAGTTCACCCGCGAAGGCACTATCGTTGCCCGCGCGATGGTCGAAGACGAACAGGAAGACAGCGTGCAACTGCGCATCAGTGTGCAAGACACCGGCATCGGCCTGTCGAACCAGGACGTGCGTGCGTTGTTCCAGGCCTTCAGCCAGGCCGACAACTCGCTGTCGCGTCAACCCGGCGGCACCGGCCTGGGCCTGGTGATTTCCAAGCGGCTGATCGAGCAAATGGGCGGTGAGATCGGCGTCGACAGCACACCGGGCGAAGGCTCGGAGTTCTGGATCAGCCTGAGCCTGCCCAAAACCCGCGACGACGCCGAAGACCTGCCCTCCCCGCCGCTGCTCGGCCGTCGTGTGGCCGTGCTGGAAAACCACGAGCTCGCGCGCCAGGCGTTGCAGCACCAACTGGAAGATTGCGGCCTGCAAGTCACACCGTTCAATACCCTGGAAAGCCTGACCAACGGCATCACCAGCGCACACCAGACTGAACAGGCAATCGACCTGGCAGTGCTCGGTGTCACCGCCAATGACATTCCGCCCGAACGCCTCAACCAGCATCTATGGGACCTGGAACACCTGGGCTGCAAGGTGCTGGTGCTGTGCCCGACCACCGAACAGATGTTGTTCAACCAGTCAGTGCCCAACCCCAACAGCCAGTTGCAGGCCAAACCTGCGTGTACGCGCAAACTGCGCCGCGCACTGGCCGATCTGATCAGCCCGCGCCCATTGCGCAGCGAACCCGGCGAACCGCTCTCCAGCCGAGCGCCGCGCGTACTCTGCGTGGACGACAACCCGGCCAACCTGTTGCTGGTGCAAACGTTGCTCGAAGACATGGGCGCCAAGGTGCACGCGGTCGAAAGCGGTTATGCGGCCATTGACGCGGTGAAGCAGGAAACCTTCGACCTGGTGCTGATGGACGTACAAATGCCCGGCATGGACGGGCGCCAAAGCACCGAGGCGATCCGCCAATGGGAAAGCGAACGCCACGGTACGCCGCTGCCGGTGGTCGCCCTCACCGCCCACGCCATGGCCAACGAAAAACGCGCGCTGCTGCAAAGCGGTATGGACGATTACCTGACCAAACCCATCAGCGAGCGGCAGTTGGCCCAAGTAGTGTTGAAGTGGACCGGCCTGGCCCTGCGCAATCAAGGGCCGGAGCGCGCGACTGACGGCTTGGCACCCGGCGTGCAACTGCTGGTACTGGATCATGAGGAAGGCCTGCGCCTGGCGGCCAACAAGGCCGACCTGGCCGCCGACATGCTCGCCATGCTGCTGGCCTCGCTGGAAGCCGATCGCCTGGCGATCACCGCCGCCCGTGAAGCCAAAGACAACAATGC
Source organism: Pseudomonas sp. PA-5-4B (assembly GCF_021606215.1). NCBI lineage: Bacteria > Pseudomonadati > Pseudomonadota > Gammaproteobacteria > Pseudomonadales > Pseudomonadaceae > Pseudomonas > Pseudomonas sp. PA-5-4B. Next base: position 51,454 of record NZ_WKDB01000033.1, read on the forward strand.
GCTGATTGAACGCGTGCATCGCCTGCATGGCGCCACCCGCTACTGCGGCGTGCCGCAATTGCGCGCCGCCTGCCAGCGCGCGGAAACCTTGCTCAAGCAAGACGACGCCAAGGCCATCGCCGCGCTGGATGAACTGGACATGGCGATTGCGCGGTTGGCCAGTGAGGCACGGGTCAGCGCCTGAGGCTTCTCCAGGCCTGTGTTGAGCGGGCTTGTGTGGGAGCTGGCTTGTGTGGGAGCTGGCTTGTGTGGGAGCTGGCTTGGGTGGGAGCTGGCTTGCCTGCGATGGCATCAACTGGGTGTACCTGATGTACCGAGTTGCCCGCATCGCAGGCAAGCCAGCTCCCACAAAAAGCCCGGTGCCCGCATCGGCCTACCTAAAACTCAGTGATTGCAGGGAGCATTTTTAATGCGCGTCATTCTTTTCAGCAGCCAGACCTACGACCGCGACAGCTTTCTCGGCGAGCCGCTGCCGGCAGGTGTAGAGCTGCAATTCCAACCGGCCCGCCTGAACCTCGACACCGTGGCCCTGGCCGAACACCACGAAGTGGTCTGCGCCTTTATCAACGATGACCTCAGCGCACCGGTGCTGGAACACCTGGCCGCCGGCGGCACGCGCCTGATTGCCCTGCGCTCGGCCGGTTACAACCATGTCGACCTGGCCGCCGCCCAGCGCCTGGGCCTGAGTATCGTGCGCGTACCGGCCTACTCGCCCCACGCGGTGGCAGAGCATGCGGTTGCGCTGATCCTGGCCCTCAACCGCCGCTTGCACCGCGCCTATAACCGCACCCGCGATGGCGATTTCAGCCTGCACGGGCTCACCGGGTTCGATTTGGTCGGCAAAACCGTCGGCGTGGTCGGCACCGGGCAGATCGGCGCCACCTTTGCCAAGATCATGGCCGGGTTCGGCTGCCAGTTACTCGCCTACGACCCATTCCCCAATCCGCAGGTCCAGGCCCTTGGCGCCCGCTATGTAAACCTGCCAGAGCTATTGGCCCAGGCACAGATCATCAGCCTGCACTGCCCACTGACCGCCGACAGCAAACACCTGATCAACGCACGTTCCCTGGCACAGATGCAGCCTGGCGCCATGCTGATCAACACCGGACGCGGTGGCCTGGTGGACACGCCAGCCTTGATCGAGGCCCTCAAGAACGGCCAACTCGGCTACCTGGGCCTGGATGTGTATGAGGAAGAGGCCCAGTTGTTTTTCGAGGATCGCTCCGACCTGCCGCTGCAGGACGACGTACTCGCACGCCTGCTGACCTTTCCCAACGTGATCATCACTGCCCACCAGGCATTCCTGACCCGTGAAGCGCTGGCGGCAATCGCAGCCACCACGCTGGCCAACATTGCCGCGTGGGCCGATGGCCAGCCGCAGAACCTTGTGCAAGGTTGATCAGCGGTCATATACCAGGCTCATGATAGGCCGGCACCCGTGATAGGATGCCGCGCCTATTTGGAGGATCCATGGCCGAACACGATTTCCGCTTCAGCTTGCTGAGCCCGCAACACACCCTGATCGAATGCCGCGCCCTGGTGCCGGGCCGTTACCAGGTCACCGGCAACGGTGGTTCGATCAAGCATGGCGACGTCTTGATCGTCACCCTGCGCGGCAGTAAAACCCTGTCGATGCGCCTGACCGTCGAAGGTGACGCGCGCTATTCCATTCGCCCGGCGGGCCAGTGGGTCGCCATGGCCCAGGGGCCGAAATTCGGCGAGCTGGAAATTCACACCTGGAAGGTCAACTGCGACAGCTGCGACAGCCTGCTGGAGTTTGAATTCGCCGTGGAAACCAAGCTGGCCAAAGAGCCGCTGCAACCGGCCGCCAATGCGCGCATCAAGGAACTGGGCTGGGCCAGCGAAGGCGACAAGCACCGCTGCCCGAAATGCCAGCAGGCTGCGCAATGAAAGGCGTGCTGCTCGCCGCCCTCGGTGTGGCCCTGACGGGCTGTGCCGGTGACGCGGTAAAGCTGCAGCAAGACCACAGCTACGTGGTGGAGTGGATTGGCGAACGGCCGTTGATGGATTACGCGCACCTGACCGTCACCCTCGGCGCCGATGGCCGCGCCTACGGCAATGGCGGCTGCAACCACTGGTTTGCGCCGTACACCGTCGAAGGCCGGACGCTCAGTTTCGGCAAGATCGGCAGCACCCGCAAACTCTGCGCCGAAGCCTTGATGGAGCAGGAGCACCGCTTCTTCCAGGCCCTGCAAGGTGTGCAGCGCTGGGATATCTCACCGATCGAGCAAACCCGGTTCTGGCCGGCTGAAGGCAAGCCGATTCGACTGTGGCTGGAAGAAGGCTGATCGACTTCCTTATGATCTGGCTTTCTGTGGGAGCTGGCTTGCCTGCGATAGCATCACCGCGGTGTACCTGATACACCGCGCCAACCGCATCGCAGGCAAGCCAGCTCCCACAGATTTAACCACGCAGGGCTTTGAGCTTGGCCAACACGCCTTCTGCCGTCTGCTCACCCATCAGCTGTTCACGCACCTTGCCTTTGTCATCAATGATGTAAGTCACCGGCAGCGCCTCGCTGCGTGGAATATCGAAAATCTCTTCCGGGTTCTGCGCCAGCACCGTGAACTTGATCCCCAGCTTCTCGCTGGCGGCCTTGAGTTCTTCACCCTGTACGTTGTCGAAATTGACCCCGAACACGCCCACGTTCTGGCCTTTCAACTGTTCGGCCAAGGTATTCAGTTCCGGAATTTCCGTGCGGCACGGGCCACACCATTCGGCCCAGTAATTGACCACCACCCATTGTTTGTCCAGGCGTTCGGCCGCCACTTTCTTGCCATATTGGTCAACGCCGTAATCGTTACCGCAGCCGCTGAGCAGCAGGGTTGTGATGATCGCCAATGCACCGATCAGTCGCCTAGTCATGGGGAAATCCTTCGCAAAAAATGAACGTTGGCTGCGACCTATCGCCTCTTACGGTTTAAGGACGGGTCGCCGCGCAGGTAGAATACCCGCCACCTTACGCAAGATGCGACCCGCACATGACCGATCTGACGCTTTATCACAACCCGCGCTGCTCGAAATCGCGCGGTGCGCTTGAACTGCTCGAAGCCCGCGGCCTGACCCCGACCGTTGTGCGCTACCTCGAAACGCCGCTGGACGCCGCGCAACTCAAGGCCTTGCTCAGAAAACTGGGGATCAGCGCACGCCAACTGCTGCGCACCGGCGAAGACGAATACAAAACCCTCAACCTGGCCGACGTCAGCCTCAGCGAGGCGCAGTTGATTGCCACCATCGCCGCGCACCCGAAACTGATGGAACGCCCGATCCTGGCAACCGCCGAAAAAGCCATCATCGGCCGCCCACCGGAAAACGTGCTGGAGTTGCTGCCGTGACCGCGCCCTATGTGCTGGTGCTGTATTACAGCCGCAATGGCTCGGTCAGCGAAATGGCTCGGCAGATTGCCCGGGGCATCGAGCAAGGCGGCCTCGAAGCCCGCCTGCGTACCGTACCGGCGATTTCCACCGAGTGCGAAGCCGTGGCGCCGAGCATCCCGGACGAAGGCGCGTTGTATGCAAGCCTGGATGATCTGAAGAATTGCTCGGGCCTGGCCCTGGGCAGCCCGACGCGCTTTGGCAACATGGCCGCGCCGCTCAAGTACTTCCTCGATGGCACCAGCAACCTGTGGCTCACCGGCGCACTCGTCGGCAAGCCAGCCGGCGTGTTCACCTCCACCGCCAGCCTGCACGGCGGCCAGGAAACCACACTGATGTCGATGCTGCTGCCGCTGCTGCACCACGGCATGCTGATCACCGGCCTGCCCTACAGCGAACAAGCCTTGCTCGACACCCAGGGCGGCGGCACGCCATATGGCGCCAGCCACCATTCCGGGCCGGACGGCAAACGCATGCTCGATCAGCACGAAATCACCCTGTGCCGGGCACTCGGCCTGCGTCTTGCCACCACCGCCACGCTGCTGGAGAACGGCCGTGGCCAGAAAGCCTAAGGTCCTGCCGCCCCAGGCGTGGCTGGAACCACGGGTCAAGGTGGCACGCGTACTGAGCCTGGTGGCTTTTTTAGGGCTGGTGGGCTTGCTGTGCGTGTATTACCTGTTCATCGCCGACCTGCACGGTGCGCGCCCATGGGTGATCCTGCTGATCGAGCTGGTGCCGCTGCTGGTGCTGGCGCCGGGGATGCTGCTGGGCAGCGCGCGCGGGCATTCGTGGATGTGTTTTGTGGTGAACCTGTATTTCATCAAGGGCGCACTGGCGGCATATGACCCGAACCGGCAGTGGTTCGGGGTGCTGGAGATGCTGGCGAGTCTAGCGGTGTTTTGTACCGCGCTGTTGTATGTGCGGTGGCGGCATCAGTTGAATCGGCGGTTGGCGGCAGATTTGCAGCCTGCCTGAAGACCGCTATCGCAGCGATGCGGCGACCCGACAAGCCAGCTCCCACACTTGGAATGCATTCCCCTGTGGGAGCTGGCTTGCCTGCGATCGGATCAACTCAGTCTCAATGATTCACCGTGTAAGCCAGCATCATCGACAGCTGGCACATCGGCCGCCCACTCTCGGCGTGCCATTGGTTAAACGCACCCTGCACCGTCGCCAAATCCCGCAGGCTGGTCGGCGCCTTGTCGACGATCTTCTGTGCATTCAAGGCCGCCACCACGTCATCACTCGGCACAAACGTGTCCTTGCCGACCATGCGCAAAAAGCGCGGCGCCGACAGCCCGCCCAACTGGTGGCCGTGCTTGCTCAGGTACTTCCACAAGCTGACGATATCAGTCACCGGCCAGTCGGCGATAAACGCGCCGAAGCTGCCTTTTTCCTGCTCAATGTCCAGCATCATCTGCGCATTGCGCGGCACACTCTTGAGCTTGCCCAGGTGGCGGATGATGCGCGTGTCCTGCATCAAGCGTTCCAGGTGCTCGGCGCCCATCAGCACGACTTTTTCCGGATCGAAGCCGAAGAACACCTGCTCGAACGCCGGCCATTTGGCATCCACCACACTGTGCTTCAACCCCGCGCGAAATACCCGCAGCGCCAGGGTCGACAGGTAGCGATCATCACTGATCTTGCGCAATTGCGCCGGGGTCTTGGGTACAGGCAGGTGGGCTTCCAGCTCGGCCGCTGAACCAAAGCGGTTCAGACAATATTCGTGCAGCCACTTGTAATCGCGCATGCCCTCTCCTGGCAGTTGAATTGAAAACGGCGCCCGTGAGCGCCGTCTTTCAGAGCATTGAAACGTCTTAGAGGTTCACCACATTGACGAAGCGCGAAGCGGCGGTCTCGTCAATTTTAAGGCTGGTGAAATCGAACAGGTTGCGGTCGGCCAGTTGCGACGGCTGCACATTCTGCAAGCTACGGAAGATGCTTTCGGTGCGGCCTGGGGTTTTGCGCTCCCAGTCCACCAGCATCTCCTTGACCACCTGGCGCTGCAGGTTTTCCTGAGAGCCGCACAGGTTGCACGGGATGATCGGGAATTGCTTGAAGTCGGAGTAGGCCTGGATGTCTTTCTCGTTGCAATACGCCAGCGGGCGGATCACCACGTTGCGCCCGTCATCGGCACGCAGCTTGGGCGGCATGGCCTTGAGCGAGCCGTTGAAGAACATATTGAGGAAGAAGGTCTCAACGATGTCATCACGGTGATGCCCCAGGGCCATCTTGGTCGCGCCGATCTCATCGGCAAAGGTGTAGAGCGTGCCACGGCGCAGGCGTGAGCACAGCGAGCAGGTAGTTTTGCCCTCTGGGATCAGCTCCTTGACCACCGAGTAGGTGTCTTTTTCGACAATGTGGTACTCGACGCCCAGGTCTTTCAAGTAGGCCGGCAGCACGTGTTCGGGGAAGCCCGGTTGTTTCTGGTCCATGTTGACGGCGACGATCTCGAACTGGATCGGCGCGACCTTTTGCAGGTGCAGCAGCACGTCGAGCAGGGTGTAGCTGTCTTTGCCGCCGGAGAGGCAGACCATGACCTTGTCGCCGTCCTCGATCATGTTGAAATCGGCGACCGCTTCCCCGGCCAGGCGACGCAGGCGTTTTTGCAGTTTGTTCTGGTTGACCGTAAGAGTGCCCATGGCGCTTGGATCCGCTAGAGGTGTGTGACGAAAAGCGCAGCATTTTACGCAAAAATACTTCAATGGGCGACGCCGATCCAATGTGGGAGCTGGCTTGCCTGCGATGGCGGTGTGTCAGCAACTAATACATCACTGATCCACCGCTATCGCAGCGATGCGGCGACCCGACAAGCCAGCTCCCACAGTAGGACCAGTGGTCACTGACAGACCTCAGCGCGATTAGCGCCCATGTTTACAGCGCAATTTGCTCTAAAGCCCTACAGTTTTTCCGGTCATCACTTCCTATACTGCGACGTAAGGTCGCACAACTATCCAGGACCTTATGTGGCCATTTGGCCCGTGGGCGCTCCGATGGGGGGCGATGGTAATAACGACAGGAGTGACTGGCATGATCCATCACGTCGTGGGGCTGTTTACCCATCCCGACCAGGAATGGCGGGAAATTCGTGGCGATAAGGAAGAAAGTATCGGCCACATGTACCTCACTCACACTTTGATTCTCGCGGCGATCCCCGCCGTATCGGCCTTTATCGGCACCACCCGGGTCGGCTGGGTGATCGGCAGCCGCGCCCCGGTCATGTTGACCCAGGAAAGTGCGTTGTGGATGACCCTCATGTCCTACGCGGCGATGCTCGGCGGCGTGGCGGTGATGGGCGCATTCATCCATTGGATGGCCCGCACCTACGACGCCAGCCCCAGCATGGCGCGCTGCGTAGCGTTTGCCACCTACACCGCGACCCCGCTGTTTATCGGCGGGCTGGCGGCGCTCTATCCGCATATGTGGCTGGGCATGGTCGTGGGCACGGCGGCTATCTGTTACACGGTGTACTTGCTGTATGTGGGGCTGCCGACGTTTATGAACATCGACCCGGACGAGGGCTTTCTGTTTTCCAGCTCGGTTTTGGCCGTGGGCCTGGTGGTACTGGTGGCAATCATGGCGTTTACCGTGATCGTCTGGGGGCTGGGCGTAGGCCCGATCTACACCAACTAAGCTGATCAACCGCAGGCAAAGCCACCGCAAGGTGGCTTTGTGCGTCATGCATGACCATTCGGCGCCTGACAGATTCGGAAACACCTGCTTTTGCGGCATACTGGACGTCTCTGGAGATATGGTCAGCATGCCCGAGCAACTCAATACCCGCGTCGAAGATTGTTTCCTACAAGCCGAATCCTTTTTTAAACGAAGCTTCAAACGCCCCCAGGTCAGCCTCAAGCTGCGGGGCCAGAAGGCCGGTGTCGCGCATTTGCACGAGAACCTGCTGCGCTTCAACCCACAGTTGTACCGCGAAAACAGCCAGCACTTCCTCAAACAGACCGTGGCCCATGAGGTGGCGCATCTGATCGCCCACCAATTGTTTGGCGAGCGCATCCAGCCCCATGGCGAGGAATGGCAACTGATCATGCGCGGGGTTTACGAACTGCCGCCGGATCGTTGCCACACTTATGCGATCAAGCGCCGCCAAGTGACCCGGTATATCTACCGTTGCCCGTGTGCCGACAGCGATTTCCCGTTTTCGGCCCAGCGGCATGGGCTGGTGAATCAGGGGCGGCGGTATTTGTGCAGGCGGTGTCGGCACACCTTGGTATTCACCGGGGAAACTCGGGTGGAGTAAGGGCCTAATCGCAGGCCCGATCAGTCACCCAACAACCTTGGCCCGCCGCAACTCGTCTATCCGCTGAGCACTGAGCCCCAACTCAGCCAGCACTTCATCACTGTGCGCCCCCACCGCCACGCCAATATGCCGAGGCTGCGGCAACCCCTCGGAAAATTTCAGCGGGCAAGCCAGTTGCGCCTGGGTCGAGCCATCACCCCGTGGCACCTGGCTGACCAGCTCGCGCGCCTTCAACTGTGGATGCTCCAGCGCTTCACTCAGGCTCAGCACCGGCTCGACACACGCATCCACCCCGGCGAACAACTCACGCAGCTCGTCAAAGCTGCGCTTCTCAAACTCGACCTGTAACGCCAGCTTCAGGGCTTTTTGCTGCTCGGGTTTCAAGCTTTGCATGGCCAGCTCCGGCCTTCCCAACGTTTCGCACAATTGCCGCATAAACGCCGGTTCCAGGCTACCCACCGACATCCAGCGCCCATCACGCGTGCGATAGTAATCGTAGAAGCTGCCGCCGTTGAGCACATGGCTCTCCCAATCCGGCTCGACCCCACAGGCCAGGTAGCCCGCACCGGCCATGGCATTCAGGCTGAACGAGCAATCGGTCATGCTCACATCCAGGTATTGGCCGACGCCACTGTGCTGGCGGGCAATAACGGCGGCGAGCAACCCCACCACAGCGTGCAACGAACCACCGCCGACATCCGCCAATTGCACGCCCAGCGGCAACGGCCCGCTGTCCTGGCGGCCGGTGTAACTGGCCACGCCAGCCAACGCGAGGTAGTTGATATCGTGCCCGGCGCGGTCTTTATAAGGCCCGGTTTGACCGTAGCCGGTGATCGACACATAAATCAGCCGGGGGTTGAGCGCCTTCAGCGCCTCATAACCCAGGCCCAGACGCTCCATTACCCCAGGCCGGAATTGCTCAAGGACAATGTCATAGTCCTTGACCAGCTCACGCACGATCTGCAGCGCCTCGGCCTGCTTGAGGTCCAGTGCCAGGCTGCGCTTGTTGCGATTGAGGTATGCGTGGCTCGCCGAGGTGCCCTGGTCATGGGGCGGCAGCACGCGTAACAGGTCCATACGCGTGGGCGATTCAATACGCAGCACCTCGGCACCCATGTCCGCCAGCAACAAGGACGCGAACGGGCCAGGCAGCAAGGTGGAAAAATCCAGCACTTTGAGGGACGCCAAGGGACCTGACATAAAGACTCCATTTGGGTAGCGACTGCCCACAGCCTAGGCAGCCTTGCGCCTGGCGGCAATCGTCAGAACGATCAGCGACAGTGACCGTTTTGATCACGGCGGGCTTTTTCGCGGCGGCGGCTTTATCATTGGCTCAGGTTTGCTTGCAGAGTGTTCCATGAAGTTTGCGATTGCAGTATTTTCCGCCGCCCATGCGCCCTCCTCGCGCCGCGCCTTGCTGTTCGCCCAGGCAGCGCTTGCCGGTGGGCATGAGATTGTGCGGCTGTTTTTTTATCAGGACGGCGTGTACAGCGCTGCCAATAACATCGTTGCGCCCCAGGATGAGCAGGACATTGCCCGCCAGTGGCGTGAGTTTGTCAGCCAGCATCAGCTCGACGGCGTGGTGTGCATCGCCGCCGCCTTGCGCCGTGGCGTACTCAATACTGAGGAAGCCACGCGTTATCAACGCAGCGCGGTGAACCTCGACGCGCCGTGGGCGTTGTCGGGCCTGGGGCAATTGCATGACGCCATCCAGGCTGCCGACCGCCTGATCTGTTTTGGAGGGCCGTGAGATGGCCAAGTCTTTATTGGTGATCAGCCGCCAGGCACCGTGGTCCGGGCCAAGTGCGCGCGAGGCGCTGGATATCGTATTGGCCGGTGGCGCTTTTGACCTGCCGATCGGCCTGCTGTTTATGGACGATGGCGTGTTCCAGCTGGCAACCCATCAGGATGCCAAGGCCGTGCAGCAAAAAGACCTCAGCGCCAACCTGCAGGCGTTGGGCCTGTTCGGCATTGATGAGGTGTTTGCTTGCAGCCACAGCCTTGCCGAACGCAGCCTCGCAACACCTGCCAGCGCGCAGGCGCTGGACAGCGCCGCGATCGCCGAATTGATTGACCGTTATGACCAGGTGATGACCCTCTGATGTCGACTTTGCACGTGGTATCTCACTCCCCGTTTACCGATAGCCGCCTGGCCAGTTGCCTGCGCGTGTGCGGCGCCGAGGACGCCATCCTGCTGTGTGGCGATGGCGCTTACGGCCTGCACAACGCAGCCCTGCAAACCCGGGGCGTGAAGGTCTTTGTCCTGGCCGAAGACATGCAGGCACGCAACCTGCCCCTGCCGGACTGGGCCGACAGCGTCGACTACCCAGGTTTTGTGCAGCTGTCGATCGACTACGACAAGGTCAACACCTGGTTATGAACACCCTGACCGTAGGCGAACGCACGCTGGAACTGGACAAGGACGGCTACCTCGTCAACCTGGATGACTGGTCCATCGACGTGGCCAATGCCCTGGCCGCCGCTGAACCCCTGGAATTGACCGCCGAACATTGGGAAATCCTCGAACTGCTGCGCGGGTTTTACGCAGAATTTCAGCTGTCCCCGGCCACACGCCCGCTGATCAAGTACACCGCTTTAAAGCTCGGCACGGACAAGGGCAACAGCCTGCACCTCAACAAACTCTTCAATGGCACCCCCGCCAAACTTGCCGCCAAGCTGGCGGGCCTGCCCAGGCCGACGAATTGCTTATGACCGACTTTGCCCCGCTGACCCTTGAAACCCCCGCCGAGCACCCGTTTGCGCAGTTCGTGCGCATCCTGGGCAAAGGCAAGCGCGGCGCGCGCAACCTCACCCGTGAGGAAGCCCGCGAAGCCATGGGCATGTTGCTCGACGAAAAAGTCGAAGACACCCAGCTCGGCGCCTTCCTGATGCTGCTGCGCCATAAGGAAGAAAGCCCGGAAGAGCTCGCCGGTTTCACCGAAGCCGTGCGCGAGCGCCTGAATGCGCCAGCGCTGAATGTGGATGTCGATTGGCCGACCTACGCCGGTAAAAAACGCCATCTGCCGTGGTATCTGTTGGCGGCCAAGTGCCTGGCGCAAAACGGGGTGCGCATTCTGATGCACGGCGGTGGTGCCCATACGGCGGGCCGCTTGTACACCGAGCAATTGTTGCAAGGCCTGCAAATCCCGCTGTGTCGCAATTGGCAACAGGTCGAGACGGCGTTCGAGCAAGGCAACCTGGCGTTTATCCCGCTGGGTGACTGGGCGCCACAACTGCAACGCATGATCGATTTGCGTAACACCTTGGGCCTGCGCTCACCGATTCACTCCCTGGCGCGCCTGCTCAACCCGCTGAATGCACGTTGCGGCCTGCAAAGCATTTTCCACCCCGGTTACCAGCGCGTACACCGCGATGCCAGCGGCCTGCTGGGCGATAATGTGATTGTGGTGAAGGGAGATGGCGGCGAAGTCGAGATCAACCCGGACACCCTCAGCCATTTGTATGGCACCACCGGTGGCCAGAGCTGGGACGAAGAGTGGCCCGCCCTCTCCGCCCAGCGGCACGTCAAACCGGCCAGCCTGGAACCCGAGCATTTAAAAGCCTTGTGGCGCGGTGATGTCGAGGACAGTTACCCGCAACTCGCGCTGATCGCAACCATGGCCCTGGCCCTGCGCGGCCTCGGCCACGCTCGTGAACAGGCGTTCGAATTGGCCCAGCAGTACTGGGATGCGCGGGACAAATCGATTTAATCGATAATTCCCGCCCGGTCTTTGCGCTTTTAGTTCGAACTCATCCCTTTAGACTGGGCTCCAACGCTTATTAGCCAAGGAGCCAGTCATGGGTTTGCTGATCGAAGGACACTGGAAAGACCAGTGGTACGAAAGTAGCGCAGACGGCGCGTTCCAGCGCGAGCAGGCGCAACGGCGCAATTGGGTGACCGCCGATGGCGAGCCCGGCCCCAGCGGCGATGGCGGTTTCAAAGCCGAGGCTGATCGCTATCACCTGTATGTTTCCCTGGCCTGCCCGTGGGCCCATCGCACGCTGATCCTGCGCAAACTCAAGGGTTTGGAAAGCTTGATCGACGTGTCTGTGGTCAGTTGGCTGATGTTGGAAAATGGGTGGACCTTCGACAAGGCTCACGGCTCGACGGGCGATAAGCTCGACGGCTTCGACTTCATGCACCAGCGCTACACCGCAGACACCGCCGATTACACCGGGCGTGTCACCGTACCAGTGCTGTGGGATAAGAAGCTCAAGCGCATCGTCAGCAATGAATCAGCGGAGATCATCCGCATGTTCAACAGCGCGTTTAACCGGTTGACCGGCAATACTCTGGATTTCTACCCCGAAGCCCTGCGCTCGACAATCGATACGCTGAACGAGCGCATCTACCCCGCGGTGAACAATGGCGTGTACCGGGCAGGGTTTGCCACCTCGCAGCAGGCGTATGAAAGCGCATTTGATGATGTGTTTACCGAGCTGGATCGCCTGGAACAGCACTTGGCTGAGCAGCGCTACCTGGCCGGTGAATACCTGACCGAAGCCGATGTGCGGCTGTTCACCACGCTGATTCGCTTTGATGCGGTGTATTACAGCCACTTCAAATGCAACCTGCGGCGGATTGCCGATTATCCGAACTTGTCGAACTGGCTAAGGGAGCTGTATCAGTGGCCGGGCGTGGCCGAGACGGTGGATTTTGCGCATATCAAGGGGCATTACTATGCGAGCCATCGGACGATCAACCCCACCGGGATTGTGCCGAAGGGGCCGTTGCTGAGGTTTGATGCCGAGCATGATCGGGCGCGGTTGAGCGGTAAAGGTGTCTGGAACTGAAAACACCTTGTGGCGAGGGAGCTTGCTCCCTCGCCACATTAAGATCACTCACCACAGCGGCGATGTCAGACCTGGGATTGCGCGCCTTCAAACCACTTGAGTTTCTCGCGCAACACCACCACCTCACCGACAATCACCAGTGTCGGCGCATGCACTTCATGCTCCGCCACCATGCGCGGCAAATCCGCCAATGTGCCAGTAAAGACACGCTGGTTGGACGTGGTGCCCTGCTGGATCAACGCCGCCGGGGTATCCGCCGCGCGCCCGTGCTTGATCAGTTGCTCACAGATGATCGGCAAGCCGATCAGGCCCATGTAGAACACCAACGTTTGCGACGGCCCTACCAGGTCATGCCAGGGCAGGTCCGAGGTCCCGTTCTTTAAATGCCCGGTGATAAAGCGCACCGACTGCGCATAGTCACGGTGCGTCAGCGGAATCCCCGCATACGCCGCGCAACCGCTGGCTGCCGTGATCCCCGGCACCACCTGGAACGGGATGCCATGGGCCGCCAGTTCTTCGATCTCTTCGCCGCCACGGCCGAAGATGAACGGATCGCCACCTTTGAGTCGCAGCACACGCTTGCCCTGCTTGGCCAGGTCCACCAGTTGCTGGTTGATCTGGTCCTGCGGCACGGCATGGTCGGCGCGACGCTTGCCGACGTAGATACGCTCGGCGTCACGTCGGCACAGCTCAAGAATCGCCGGCGCTACCAGGCGGTCATACAGCACCACGTCGGCTTGCTGCATCAGGCGCAAGGCGCGGAAGGTCAGCAGGTCCGGATCACCTGGGCCTGCACCGACCAAATAGACTTCACCCGGCGCGTACGGCGGCGCGCCGTTGACCTTTTCGATCAACAGACGCTCAGCTTCATCGCCCTGCCCGGCCAATTGACGGTCGGCGATCGGGCCTTGGAAAACCTCCTCCCAAAAGGCCCGACGCTGTTGCACATCCGGGTACAAACCTTTGACCTGGGCGCGAAAACGCGCCGCCAAACCGGCCAACTGGCCATAAGTCGACGGAATCCAGGTTTCCAGCTTGGCGCGGATCAAACGCGCCAGCACCGGCGCATCGCCGCCGCTGGACACCGCAATCACCAAGGGTGAACGGTCGACAATCGCCGGGAAGATCACGCTGCACAGGGCTGGCGCGTCCACCACATTGACCGGTACGCACCGGCGCTTGGCATCGCTGGACACTTGCGCGTTCAGCGGCTCGTCGTCCGTGGCCGCGATAATCAGAACGCAGCCGTCAAGGTCGGCCTCCTGATAACCGCGCAGAATCAGGTCCCCGCCACTGCCCAGCACCAGTTCTCGCAACTGGTCTTCGATCTGGGGAGCAACCACCCGCAGCAACGCACCGGCGTCGGCCAGCAGCCGGGATTTGCGCAAGGCAATCTCCCCGCCACCGACGACCAACACACGACTGCCGCGCAGGTTATGAAACAGCGGCAGAAATTCCATTTAGCCGATGACCTCAACGCCGCCCATGTACGGCTTGAGCACTTCCGGCACGCGGATGGAACCGTCGGCCTGCTGGTAGTTTTCCAGCACGGCCACCAGGGTACGGCCTACGGCCAGGCCCGAACCGTTGAGGGTGTGTACCAGTTCCGGCTTGCCGGTTTCCGGGTTGCGGAAACGCGCCTGCATGCGACGGGCCTGGAAATCACCGCAGTTGGAGCACGACGAAATTTCGCGGTACTTGTCCTGGCTCGGCACCCACACTTCGAGGTCGTAGGTTTTTACAGCGCTGAAACCCATGTCGCCGGTGCACAGCGCCAGTACGCGGTAAGGCAGCTCCAGCAGTTGCAGGACGCGCTCGGCGTTGGCGGTCAGGCCTTCCAGGGCTTCCATGGAGGTCGACGGTTCAACAACCTGCACCATTTCAACTTTGTCGAACTGGTGCTGGCGGATCATGCCGCGCGTGTCACGCCCCGAAGCGCCGGCTTCGCTACGGAAACACGGGCTGTGGGCCACGAACTTGATCGGCAGCTGCTTGGCGTCGAGGATTTCGCCGGCGACGATGTTGGTCAGCGACACTTCGGCGGTCGGGATCAGGTACAGGTCGGCTTCGCCGTCGCGGCTGATCTTGAACAGATCCTCCTCGAACTTAGGCAATTGGCTGGTGCCCATCAGCGCCGGCGCCTGCACCAGATACGGCGTGTAGGCTTCTTCGTAGCCGTGTTCAGCGGTGTGCAGGTTGATCATGAACTGCGCCAGGGCACGGTGCATGCGCGCGATCGGGCCGCGCAGCAGAGCAAAGCGTGCGCCGGACATTTTGGCGGCCGTTTCGAAATCCAGGCCGCCGGTCAGTTCGCCCAACGCAACGTGATCCTTGATCTCGAAATCAAAGGCTTTTGGCGTGCCCCAACGGCGCACTTCGACGTTGCCGTCTTCGTCTTCACCAATGGGCACGGATTCGTGCGGAATATTCGGGATGCCCAGCAGGATCGAATCCAGCTCGGTCTGAATGCCTTCCAGCTCGACTTTGCCGTCGGACAGCTCGGTGCCCATGCGCTCGACGTCCGCCATCAACGGCGCGATGTCTTCGCCACGCTGCTTGGCCTGACCAATGGATTTGGAACGCGCATTACGCTCAGCCTGCAGCGCTTCGGTGCGGGTCTGGACGGTCTTGCGCTGTTCTTCCAGCGCTTCGATGCGCGCAACATCCAAGGCAAAGCCACGGGATGCCAGGCGGTCCGCTACGTCCTGAAGGTTGCTACGTAACAGTTTGGAATCGAGCATGTCGGTCTCTCGTTTATCAAAGTTTGGTCAAGGACAGGCCAGCCCAGGTGGCGAGCAGCCCGCCGAACACGCTGATGCCCAGGTAACCGAAAGCTACCAAAGCTTGCCCGCTTTCCAGCAGGCGCACCGTATCCAGTGAAAAGGATGAAAAGGTCGTAAGACCGCCTACAAAACCGACAATCAAGCCGGCGCGAACCTCAATCGGCACTTCGGGGCGCAACAGGAACCAGCCGTACAACAGGCCGATAATCAGGCAACCCACCAGGTTGACCGCCAGAGTGGCCGCATAAAAATGCTTCGGCCAATTGGCGCTGACCCAAGTGCCAGTGGCGAAACGCAATAATGTACCAGCGATGCCCGCGGCGGACACGGCAAGAATGGTCTTGAGCACTACTTTCTCCGCTGTTTTGGGCTGAGACGGTCGAGTTGGGCCAGGTGATTGAGCTTTTCACCGATTTTCAGCTCCAGGCCACGCGGCACCGGCTGATACAGCGGCAAGGGCTCAAGCTCATCGGGGAAGTAGTCTTCGCCGGCCGCGTAGGCGTCCGGCTCATCGTGGGCATAGCGGTATTCGTCGCCATAACCCAACTGTTTCATAAGCTTGGTTGGCGCATTGCGCAGGTGCATCGGCACCTCAAGAGAGCCGTATTCGGCAGCGGCGCGCAGGGCGGATTTGAAGCCCATGTACACCGCGTTGCTTTTTGGCGCGCAGGCCAGATAGGTGATGGCCTGGGCCACGGCCAACTCGCCTTCCGGGCTACCCAGGCGCTCCTGCACATCCCAGGCGGCCAGGCACAGGCTCAAGGCGCGCGGGTCGGCGTTGCCGATGTCTTCGCTGGCCATGCGTACCACGCGGCGCGCCAGGTACAGCGGGTCGCAGCCGCCGTCGATCATGCGTGCAAACCAGTACAACGCGCCGTCGGGGTTGGAGCCGCGCACAGACTTGTGCAGTGCCGAGATCTGATCGTAAAAGGCTTCGCCGCCCTTGTCGAAACGGCGGCGCGTGTCGCCGAGCAGGCTTTGCAACAGGTCGACGCCAATCTCGTGGCCGTCTTCGGCCAAATCCGAGGCATTCTCCAGCAGGTTCAGAAAGCGGCGACCATCGCCATCGGCGGCGGCCAGCAGAATTTTGAAGCCTTCTTCGCTGACACTCAGCTGGCGCTTGCCCAAGCCCTTGTCTTCGCTCAGGGCACGATGCAGCAGCTTTTGCATCGCCGCTTCGTCCAGGCTCTTGAGCACATAGACACGCGCTCGCGAGAGCAAGGCATTGTTGAGTTCAAACGAAGGGTTTTCGGTGGTAGCGCCAATAAAGATTAACGTACCGTCTTCGACATACGGCAAAAACGCGTCTTGCTGCGACTTGTTGAAACGATGCACTTCGTCGACAAACAGGATGGTGCGCTTGCCGTATTGCCCAGCCTGTTGCTTGGCAACTTCTACCGCCTGGCGAATCTCTTTGACCCCGGCCAGTACCGCCGAAACCGTTTCGAAATGTGCATCCGAGACTTTTGCCAGCAGCCGCGCCAGGGTGGTTTTACCCACGCCCGGCGGCCCCCAGAAAATCATCGAGTGCAGCGCACCCTGCTCCAGGGCTTCACGCAAAGGCTTGCCGCGAGCGAGCAGGTGTTCCTGCCCGACGTACTCATCCAGGTTGGTCGAGCGCAAACGCGCCGCCAAAGGCTGAGCAATCGGGTCACTTCGAAACAAATCCATGGGCAGCGTTTGAAACCTCTAGACAGGTTATTCCTGGATCACGTCGGCACCCTTGGGGATGACGAACTTGAACTTGGATGCGTCCACTGGCTGGTTAGCCTTGACGCCGGAGAACAGGATATCGGTCCGCTGGCCCACGCTGTCGATCAGGCGCATGTTGTTGATCACGCCATTGCCGAACGACAGGTTCAGGCTGTCAAACAGCGTGTCCTTGGATTTAGGCTTGAGGGTGAACTCGATCACGTTGCTGGTTTGCTTGGAGGTGATATCGAAGCTGTCGTTGATCTTTGATACATCGCCCGACAGCAGCAGCGCCGGCGTCTGGTTCAAACGAGGGTCGAGCTTCTTGATGGTCGCCTGCTCCAGGTCCGGGTCCCACAGGGTGACCTTCTGGCCATCGGAAACAATCGTCTGCTCGGCCTTGCCTTCGGTGTGCCAGTAGAACAGACCAGGACGCTGTACGGCCATTTCGCCTTCGGTTTGCTGCAACTGGGTGCCGCCGGCATCCAGGGTCAACTGGGAGAAGCGTGCGGTCAGGGTCTTGGACTTGTCCAGCAGGTTAGTCAGGCTGGCCACCGAGGCCGGATCAGCGTGGGCCGAAACAGCAGTCAGGGCCAGTGCCGGCAACAACAGCATGCGGATAAAGCGCATGGGAATCCTCATTGAGTCGTCAGGGCGCGCTGCGTGTTGTCACGCAGCACGGAATCAGTCGCGCATCTGCCCGGGAGCGATGACTTCACGCGAACCGTTGGTGTTCATGGCGGTTACGACGCCAGCGTTTTCCATGGATTCGATCATGCGGGCGGCGCGGTTGTAACCGATTTTGAGCTTGCGCTGCACCGCAGAGATCGAGGCGCGACGGCTTTCGAGTACGAATGCCACGGCTTCGTCGTAGAGCGCGTCGGTTTCGGCATCGTCATCACCGCTGCTACCGCCGTCGAAGCCGCTGCCGGCCTCTTCGACGCCTGCGAGGATGTCGTCGTTGTATTCCGGCGCGCCGCGCAGCTTCCAGGCTTCCACCACGCGGTGAACTTCATCATCGGAGACGAAGGCGCCGTGAACCCGGATTGGCAGGCTGGTGCCCGGAGGCATATAGAGCATGTCACCGTGACCCAGCAGTTGTTCGGCGCCGCCCTGGTCGATGATAGTGCGCGAGTCGATCTTGCTGGAAACCTGGAACGCCATCCGCGTTGGAATGTTGGCCTTGATCAAGCCGGTGATCACATCCACCGACGGCCGCTGGGTGGCGAGGATCAAGTGAATACCGGCCGCACGGGCCTTTTGGGCGATACGCGCGATCAGTTCTTCCACCTTCTTGCCGACGATCATCATCATGTCGGCAAATTCATCGACCACAACCACGATGGTCGGCAGCTTGGTCAGCAGCGGCGCTTCGTCGTGAATGCTTTCGCGCTTGTACAGTGGGTCGGTCAGCGGTGTACCGGCGTCCTGGGCTTCCTTGACCTTGGCATTGAAGCCCGACAGGTTACGCACGCCCATCTTCGCCATCAGCTTGTAGCGACGCTCCATCTCGGCGACGCTCCAGCGCAAGGCGTTGGCGGCGTCCTTCATATCGGTCACCACCGGGCACAGCAGGTGCGGGATGCCTTCGTAGATCGACAATTCGAGCATCTTCGGGTCGATCATGATCAGCTTGGCGTCATCCGGGCCGGACTTGAACAGGATCGACAGAATCATCGCGTTCACGCCCACCGACTTACCGGAACCGGTGGTACCGGCCACCAGCAAGTGCGGCATTTTTGCCAGGTCGGTGATCACCGGCTTGCCGCCGATGTCGTGGCCGAGGGCCAGGGTGACCGGCGATTTGAAGTTGTCGTATTCCGGGGTCGAGAGCACTTCGGAGAAGCGCACGATCTGACGATCTTCGTTGGGAATCTCGATGCCGACGGTGGTCTTGCCGGGGATCACTTCCACCACACGCACACTGGTCACGGCCAGGGAACGGGCCAAGTCTTTGGCCAGGTTGGAGATACGGCTGACCTTGACGCCGGCTGCCGGCTGGATTTCGTAACGGGTAATCACCGGGCCTGGGTGGATCGAATCCACCGAGACTTCGACGCCGAATTCCTTGAGCTTGATTTCCAGCAGGTGGCCGACGGCCGCCAGGGATTCCGGAGAATAATTGAGTTGTTTCTTTTCGGCCGGGTCGAGAATCGAGATCGGCGGCAAGGTGCCCTCTACGGCGCTGTCGACGAACAACGGCGCCTGCTTCTCTTTCTGCACACGATGGCTCGGCTCCGGCGCTTTGGGCGGTGCCGGGGCAATCACCGGCGGCACCTGCTTCTCGCGGTCCGACATGTGCTTGCTCAGGGCTTGCTCGCGCTCGATAAGGCGTTCCTTGACCTTGGCTTGCTCGCGGCGGTCCGGCGTACTCGGGGCCACCACTTCGTTAACGCGGGTGTCCACCTCACGCAGTTGCGCGACCATGCGTTTGCGATCGACCCGGGCCGACCACCAGCGGTTGGCTGCGCCCTGGAACAATTCGAGCAGGTCCAGGGTGATCTTGCCGGTCACGTCCATCACCTTGAACCACGACAGGTCGGTGAACACAGTGAGGCCGAACAGGAACAGCGCGATAAACATCAAGGTGCTGCCCTGGATATTCAGGGTCTTGCGCGCCAGGTCGCCGAGGCTTTCGCCCAACGCCCCGCCCGCGCCCGCCGGCAAGCCGGTAGGTGCATGAAAATGAATGTGCGCCAGCGCCGCGCCGGACAACACCAGGAACACCAGGCCGATCAGGCGCCAGGAGAACAGCCAGCCGCTCCACTGCCACGGTTCGTGACGCTGGCGGAAGATCTGCCAGGTCTTGATCGCCAGCAATAACGGGAAGATATACGCGAAGTAGCCCAGCACCATAAACAGGATATCGGCGCTGTAGGAACCGGCGGGGCCGCCGAAGTTCTGCACGTCTTCGATCTTGCTGTTGTGGCTCCAGCCCGGATCGTCCTTGCCATAGGTAAGCAAGGCCATCATCAGGAACAGGCACAGGGCGCCGATAGCGATCAGCGCGCCTTCCTTGAGTCGATAATGCAGGTGCTGGCGCCAGGCCGGCACGACTGCTGCTTTAGGTGTTGCGGCGGATTTCTTCAAAACGGGTCTATTCCTGCGCCTTTAGCGCGTCCATCTGTTGAATGACTGCACACTGCTCAATCCGAGCAGCTGAAAAATGAACGAATGTCGCTGATACTACTTTTAACAGTGGGTGATGAGCAAGTGAGAGGCGGACAACCCGAAAATGGCCGCATTGTACGGGTTTTCGTCGACGATGCCAAGTACTAGCGC
>NZ_WKDB01000034.1:0-70018 GCF_021606215.1 Pseudomonas sp. PA-5-4B
TTAGTATCCAGAGGTCCCTGGTCGTTTGGTTTTATTCGGTAAAAATATAATTGCGGATGGAGAATAGGACATGATCGGTAAAAAAATTACGGTAAAGGCAGATCCCAGCCCTGGAGCAGTTGCTCCCGAAATCCTAGGAGTAGACCCTGTAACAGGGTATATTTCAGCGGCTGACGGGAACAAGCCTGTGGTGTTGATCATCACTTCCGGCCCAGGTTCAGACGCGGGTGACTGGGCTCTAGTCTATCGAAGAGACGTCATTAATGACTTGCCTGACTCATGGACGTTAGTGGCTCAAGTGCAATTTGTAATCAACGCCCCAGGTGACAAGTTTTCGGCGAGTATTCCTGTCGTTACGAGCTCGGGAATGCAGCTGTCGGGTGATTTTGAAGTACGTTTTGACTTGCACCAGAATGAGGGTGCGGATCCAACTATTCCAGGCTCCGTAGACAGGCCTGGTTCTCTCGGCCAGTCCTCACCCATTTCGACTTATAAAATAGACTTGGATCCACCCTATTTAAGGGGGCAGCCACCTGCGCCGCAATACACGGGGGCCTTCCCGCCGGGCCAGGTTATTAGTCTGGCACAACTGATGCTGTTCAATTTGCCATTCTCTATTCCTGACAACGTAACGACGGGCCTCGGGGCTTGGAAGCCAGGAGATGAGCTGACCTTCTTCTATAACCACGGCACCCCCGTGACAGCCACAGAAGTAGCCCGACAGACTCCACCCCGGCCCATGGCCCAAACCGGCAACATGCTGACAGTGCTCGCCAATGAGATTACGCAAGGGGGGCCGTGCTTCTTTACTTACCAAATCAGGGACTCGCAGGGCAATGCAAGTTTGGTCTCTGCGCCTTCGATTACCTTCACTATCGCGCTGGATCCGGCACCCGAAAATTTACAGCCGATTATCATTCACCAGGCGCCAGACCTCGTTGATGACTTGGTCACTATTGAAGACTTGAAATCAGGCCCAACGGGCGAAATACCGACCTATACGAACGTTGACACTACCAAGGACGAGTATCGGGTTCGATACAACAATGGAGCTTGGAGCCCATGGTCTCGCGTTCTCTCGGTTCCAATCACGTTGGATCAGGCCTTTCTGAGCCCCCTGGCTGTAGCGGACTATGCCAATGCAAAAGGTCCGAAATCGGTCGGTATCGCCTATGAAATACGCAAAAATGGTGACACTGTCCCTGGCCCGACCACGCCGTTCAGAGTGGACTTTAGTGTGACGGGGCCGAGCAATCCTGGAATACCAGGCAGTATCAATACCCGACTGATTCCAGCATCGTTCCGTGGGACCGACGCGGCGGCAGCGAACATAATGGAGTTTGCACAGGCTGGCAAGCCGGTCACCGTTACGGTCGAGTTATGGCGAACCTCTGACCCTGCTGAACTGCCGGCGCCAGGCATGTTTCTTATCCTTGTCAACCCTGACGGTACGTTCATCGCGCCCGCTAAGGAAATAAGCAATGAGATACCTGGAGACTTTGTCACCTGGGACATCGACTGGAGTGTCTTTCAAAAACTGGGCAATGGCAGACATAACATCAGCTATGTCGTATCACCAACGGCAACGCCAACGTCTGCCACTAACCTCAATCGCGCGTTACCTAGAGAGGTTGAAGTGCGGGATGCGGTAACTACACTCCTGCCGGCGGCTAAATATGTCAATGCGACGGGGGGGGCGTTTGGTCAATGGGCCTGCCAAGCGCTAGTAGCACCGGCGCCGACAAACTGGGAAGGCAGGGTAGCTGTGGATCCGGACCCGAGAATGGTGGTTGGTCAGCTACTGACCTTGGTACTGCAGGTGTTCAGACCTCGCACGGGCACACCTCGGCTTTTTGACCAAACGCAAAGTTTCAACGTACTCGTTACCCCTACCATTAGAGATAACGGCCATATCTTCCGGATTCCCTACGCGGGTTTCCTTGAACATGCCCAAGTAGGGCGTGCGGAGGCGACTTACACCGTGCCGCTGAACAACGGCACGCTGGGGCGTGGTACCGCGGGCGTTAACGTACGTACGACGTTGAGTTTCACACGGTGCGATAACGTGGGACCAATCATCGTCCCTTAGAGGCGTCATTGATACGCTGCAGGGTTCCCCTCTCACTCTGAGAGGGGGTTTCCCTGACAGTGCCCTACCGATTGGATGACCCAAAGTGCTGCCTACTTACCAATAGGTTGCAGATTAATCCTACATAAGAGTGAGTGTTTAATACTTACTCTACGTGCCGCACAGGTAAGGCGTCACTTTCAGGAAGTGAGCCGAACCGCTTTTGTAGGCCTTACCAAAAGAGTGATTGACCATGTCGGCACTGAACACGTTCGAACTCAAACCCTTGAGTGCAATGATGAAAGTCCCCACCATTACATTCTGTTTGTTTGCCGCGATGCAGGGGCAAGCTCAGGCGGTTGTGATAGGTAGCGGTGAGCAAAGAACCATTGACGCAACTGAGCAAACAACGGATTGGCAATTGTCGGGCCAATCAGCGTTGACGATGAACCGTGCAACAGCCACCACGATCAACCTTTCAAATTCCACGTTGAACATGAACAGCGGCAGTATGGCGAATAGTGTACATGCTGTGCAGGGCTCCACAGTAAACATGGAGGCTGCACGTGTTACTTCGAGCGATTCCCTATACGGCGCCGTGCGGCTGGACAGCAGTAAGGCGGTTATTAATAACAGTACCCTCACCAATACCAGCGGCGTAGGGTTGCAGGCGTTTGGTTTTGTAGGCACTTCGAGCGGCTCGTCCGCTGAGGTCAGCAACTCTACGATCAGTGGCGCTATCGGCGGTGCGGAAGCATTCACCGGCAGTCAGTTACACTTTAAACAAAACTCGCTGGTGCAGGGCACGGGAGTAGGGGCCTTTGGGCTCTCCCTCGCAGGTGCCACGGCGACTGCCACGCAAAGTACTATCATCGGCAATGGTCATGGCGTGTCGTTCACCCGTAATCGGGGGGACCTGACGGATGGCAAACTGGTTTTGGACCAGTCCGTGGTTGAGGGTCGCAGCGGTTCGGCCATCTCGGTCAGGGGCACGCCAAATCGAGTGCCAGTGGTGTCTATCGATGTACTCAACGGTTCTACGTTGAAAGGCGGTAATGGCAATCTACTGTCGGTGTCTGGCGGTGCCACGGCAACGATGAATGTGGATAACAGCCGAAACCTGGCCGGTAATGTAATCGCCGATGCCACCAGCACCGTGCATTTGAACCTGCAAAACAACGCCGAGCTGACGGGCCAGTTGCAGAACGTCTCCACCCTGAGCGTAGGCAATGCTTCCAACTGGAACATGACCGGTGACAGCCAGGTGGGCGCACTGAACATGGCCGGTGGTACGGTGACCATGGGCGCGGCGAATGAGTTTTACCAACTGAACCTTCAGACGCTTTCGGGTAACGGCACCTTTGTCATGGGCACCGATTTCGACCAAGGCAAAACCGACTTTATCAATGTCACCGGCGAAGCCACGGGCAACCACAGCCTGGCACTCGCAGCCAGCGGCAGCGAACTGGTCAAAACCCAGGTTGTGCACACCGGCGGCGGTGACGCGGCGTTCTCCCTGGAGGGCGGCCCGGTCGACATGGGTGCCTATGCCTATAACCTGAAACAGGAAGGCAATGACTGGTTTCTGGACACGCAAACCCGTGTGATCAGCCGCAGTGCCCGCGTGGTGACGGCATTGTTCAACACCCCGGTGACCATCATGACCGCCGAAGAGGGCTCATTGCGCCAACGTATGGGTGAGTTGCGTTACTCGAAAAGCACCGGTCTTTGGGTCCGTGGTATCGGCAGTCAATATGATGTGTCCCAGAGTTCGGGCACCGGCTACTCGCAGAACCTGCGAGGTTTTTCCATCGGTGCTGATACGCCGCTGGGCGACAGCCAATGGAAGGTGGGTGTATTTGGCGGCCACAGTAACTCTGACGTAAACCCGGCTCGCGGCGCTGCCGGTACCGTCAAGAGCTACTTCCTGGGTACCTATGCCACCTGGATGGACGAAGAAAGCGGTTTCTATTTTGATGCCGTGGCCAAAGCCAACCGGTTCCAGAACCAGGCCAAGGCAACACTCAGTGACAACACGTCGACCAAGGGTGGCTACAACAACGTAGGCGGTGGTGTATCGGCTGAACTCGGCCGTCATATCAAGTTCGGTGAGAGTTCCTTTATTGAACCTTACGGCCGACTGTCGACCATTGTGGTCCAGGGTGGCACGTACAGCCTGAAAAACGGTTTGCAAGTGGACGGTGAGCGCACCCGCTCAAGGACCGCCGAGGCCGGTGCGACCGTTGGTCATGAGTTCCAACTCGATGATGGCACGCTGATCAAGCCTTACCTGCGTGCGGCAATGGTCCATGAGTTTGCCAACAACAATAAGGTCACGGTCAACAACCAGACCTTCAACAATGATTTGTCGGGCTCGCGCACCAAGTACGGTGCCGGTGTGGCTGTGTCGTTTACCCAGGACCTGCAGGCGCATGTCGACCTGGAGACCAGCACCAGTGACAAAATCAAGCAAAAAGCCGCTGTCAATGTTGGCCTGCGTTATGCGTTCTAAATAAACCGGCGCCCTATAAAGCCCTGATCGAAAGATCAGGGCTTTTTTTTGAACGCAAAAGCGCTCCTCAATAGCCTTTCCCGGTTAGATCAGGATTGCCGCCATACCATCAGGGTTCAACTGAACAACCCGGCAGCAATATTGATCGAGAAGCCCAGAATCGCCGTATTGAACAGAAACCCAATCAACGACTGGCCCAAAACGACTTTGCGCATTGCGCGTGTAGCAACCCCCACATCCGCGGTTTGCACCGCCACGCCGATGGTGAACGAGAAGTACAGGAAGTCCCAGTAATTGGGGTTACGCAGCCCTTCGGCAAAGCGCAGTGCGGGCTCATCACCGTCCCAGGTGTAGAACAGGCGGGCGTAATGCACGCTGAAAATCACCCCGGTCAGCAACCATGAACCAATCACCGTCATGCCGGTAAAACCGTAGTGCAGCAGGCGCGCCGTGCTGTCCAGGTCTTTGCTGCCTACCAGGTTGACTGTGATGGTAGCCAGGCTGGCTATCGCGGCAATGCACACCATGAACAGCACCAGCCCGGCGTTTTCATCCTCGATCTCGGCGATGCGTTTTACGTCATCGGCACGTGAACGGCTGGTCAGCCACAGCATCAATGCCAGGTAGGTCCAGACCCCGGCGTTCCAGCCAATCAGGATTTTGCTGATCAGCGTATCGGCCGGCGCCAGGATGCCCACGGCAAGGCCAAGCACGGCAGCGGATGAGAGGCGAGGGTGGGTGCGGGCGAGGAAGGCCATAGGTGCTCACAACAGGGGAGGTTGTGAGCACCATAGCGCATTCAGTTGTACTTGAGATAAGTGAACCCTGTGGGAGCTGGCTCCCACAGGGATCCGCGGTGCCGATCAGTCAGGCTTGCCGCGCCTGCGCACCAGCTTCATCACCACCACAAAGAACACCGGCACAAACACCACCGCCAGCGTCGCGGTGATCATCCCGCCGATCACGCCTGTACCAATCGCCTGCTGGCTGGCCGAGCTGGCGCCGGTGGCAATCGCCAAGGGCACCACGCCAAGGATAAACGCCAGCGAGGTCATGATGATCGGCCGCAACCTGAGCCGCGCGGCTTTCAGGGTGGCGTCGATCAGATCCTCACCTTGGTCAACCAGGTCTTTGGCAAACTCGATAATCAGAATCGCGTTCTTCGCCGACAAACCGATGATGGTGATCAAACCGACTTTGAAGAACACGTCATTGGGCATGCCACGCAAGCCCACCGCCAATACGGCGCCGAGCACACCCAGCGGCACCACCAGCAACACCGAGGTGGGTATCGACCAGCTTTCATACAGCGCCGCCAGGCACAGGAACACGATCAGCAGCGACAGGCCCAACAGCAACGGCGCCTGGGAGCCGGACAAGCGTTCCTGCAACGACAGCCCGGTCCACTCCTGGCCCAGGCCGGCCGGCAGTTGGCTGACCAGGCGCTGGATTTCTTCCATGGCCTCACCGGTGCTGTGCCCCGGTGCCGCTTCGCCGCTGATGGAGATGGCCGGGTAGCCGTTGTAGCGCGTCAGCTGCGCCGGGCCCTGGGTCCAGCTGGCTTCAACAAAGGATGACAAGGGCACCATCTTGCCGGCGTTATTGCGCACGTTGATCTTCATCAAGTCCGCCACCTGGCTGCGTTGGTCGCCTTCGGCCTGCACCACCACGCGCTGCATGCGGCCCTGGTTGGGGAAGTCGTTGACATAGGCCGAGCCGATGGCCGAGGACAGCACATTGCCCACATCGGCAAACGACACGCCCAGGGCGTTGGCTTGCTTGCGATCCACTTGCAATTGCACTTGCGGTGCTTCAGCCAAGGCGCTTTCGCGCACGTTGGCCAGGATCGGGCTTTTTTCGGCGGCGGCCAGCAACTCGGTACGTGCTTGCATCAACGCGGCATGGCCGACGCCGCCACGGTCCTGCAAACGGAACTCGAAGCCGCTGGAAGTCCCCAGGCCGTCCACCGGCGGCGGCAGGATCGCGTAGGCAATCGCATCCTTGAGCTCGCTGAACGCTTCGTTGGCACGCTCGGCAATTGCCGAGGCCGAATCGTCGCTGCTGCGCTGCGACCAATCCTTGAGCGTGGTAAAGGCCAGCGCCGCGTTCTGCCCGGACCCGGAGAAACTGAAGCCCATGATCATGGTGGTATCGCCCACCCCAGGTTCGCCGGCGTTGTGCGCTTCGATCTGCTCGGCCACCTGCACCGTGCGGTTCTTGCTCGCGCCCGGTGGCAGCTGGATATCGGTGATGGTGTAACCCTGGTCTTCCACCGGCAGGAATGAGGAGGGCAGGCGACTGAACATCCACCCCAGGCCCACCAGCAGCACCAGATAGATCAACAGGTAGCGGCCGCTGCGCTTGAGGGCATAGGCCACCCAGCCTTCATAGCGGTCGGTGAGGCGCTCAAAACGTTTGTTGAACCAGCCGAAGAAACCGCCCTTGGCATGGTGCTCGCCCTTGGCAATCGGCTTGAGCAAAGTGGCGCACAGTGCCGGCGTCAAGGTCAGGGCCAGGAACGCCGAGAACAGGATCGAGGTGGCCATCGACAGTGAGAACTGTTGGTAGATCACACCCACCGAACCCGGCATGAACGCCATCGGCAGGAACACCGCCACCAGCACCAGCGTAATCCCGACGATGGCGCCAGTGATCTGGCCCATGGCTTTTTTCGTTGCGTCCTTGGGCGACAGGCCTTCGGTGGCCATGATGCGCTCGACGTTTTCGACCACCACAATCGCATCGTCCACCAGGATGCCGATCGCCAGCACCATACCGAACATGGTCAGCACGTTGATCGAGAAACCCAGCAACAACATGGTGGCGAAAGTGCCCATCAGTGCAATCGGCACCACCAGCGTGGGGATCAAGGTGTAGCGCACGTTCTGCAGGAACAGGAACATCACCGCAAACACCAGTGCCATCGCCTCGAGCAAGGTGTAGACCACCTTGGTGATCGAGACTTTGACGAACGGCGACGTGTCGTAAGGGATCTTGTACTCCACGTTGGCCGGGAAGTAGCGCGACAGCTCGTCCATCTTCGCCCGCACCAGTGTCGCGGTGTTCAGCGCGTTGGCGCCGGGCGACAGTTGCACACTGACGGCGGTCGACGGCTTGCCGTTCAGGCGCGTGGAAAACTGGTATTCCTGGCTGCCGACTTCCACCCGCGCCACATCGCCGATGCGCACGGTGGAACCGTCGGGGTTAGCCTTGAGCACGATGTCGGCAAATTCCGCCGGGGTCGACAGTTGGCCCTTGACCAGGATTGCGGCGGTGATTTCCTGGGTCTTGGTGCCTGGCAAATCGCCAATGCTGCCCGCCGAGACCTGAGCGTTTTGCGCGCTGATCGCGGCGTTCACGTCGGCTGGCGTCAGGTTGAAACCGATCAGCTTCTGCGGGTCGATCCAGATGCGCATGGCGCGTTCGGCACCATACAGCTGGGCCTTGCCCACGCCGTCCAGGCGCTTGAGTTCGTTCATCACGTTGCGCGCCAGGTAATCGCTGAGCGCTACGTCGTCGAGCTTGCCGTCGTTGGAGGTCAGGGTCACCAGCAGCAGGAAGCCGGCGGAGACTTTCTCCACCTGCAAACCTTGCTGGGTCACGGCTTGCGGCAAGCGCGGTTCTACCGCTTTAAGGCGGTTTTGCACGTCCACCTGGGCCATTTCCGGGTTGGTGCCCGGCTGGAAGGTCGCGGTGATAGTGGCCGAACCCAGGCTGCTTTGGGATTCGAAGTACAGCAAGTGATCGGCGCCGTTAAGCTCCTGCTCGATCAGGCTGACCACGCTTTCATCCAGGGTCTGGGCCGAGGCGCCCGGGTACACCGCGTAGATTTCCACCTTCGGTGGCGCGACGTTGGGGTACTGGGCCACCGGCAACTGCGGGATGGCGAGCGCGCCGGCGAGCAGGATAAACAGGGCCACCACCCAGGCGAAAATCGGGCGATCAATAAAGAACTGCGGCATGGCGGGTTATTCCTTGACTGGCTGGCCGGAGGCGGGGCTGTCGTCCACCTCGACTTTTTCACCGGGGCGCGCGTGTTGCAGGCCTTCGACGACGATACGGTCACCGGGCTTGAGGCCGCTGCTGACAATCCAACGGTCTTCAATCACCGCGCCCAGTTCCACTGGCTGCTGGCTGACGGTCTGGTCGGCATCCAACAGCAGCACCATCGGGATGCCGGCGCTGTCACGGGTGATGGCGCGTTGCGGCACGCTGATACCTTGCTTGTCCACGGCCTGTTCAAGGCGCACACGCACAAAGCTGCCCGGCAACAGGTCGAGGTCCGGGTTGGGGAACTCGCTGCGCAGGATGATCTGCCCGGTGCCTGGGTCGACGCTGATTTCAGCAAACAGCAGCTTGCCCGGCAACGGGTACAGGCTGCCGTCGTCCTGGATCAGCGTGGCCTTGGCCTGGTCCTGGCCGACCTGCTTCAAGCTGCCGGCGCGGAAGGCGCGGCGCAGGTCATTGAGTTCGCGGGTCGACTGGGTGAGGTCGGCGTGGATCGGGTCCAGTTGCTGGATAATCGCCAGCGGCGTGGCCTCGTTCTGGCCGACCAGCGCACCTTCGGTCACCAACGCACGGCCGATGCGCCCGGAAATCGGTGCGGTGACGGTGGCGTAGCCCAGGTTCAACCGGGCGCGCTCGACCGCGGCCTTGTTGGCGGCGACTTCGGCGTTGGTCTGGCGCACGGCGGCGCGGGCGTTGTCGTAGTCCTGGCCGCTGATGGCGTTGCCTTCGACCAACTGGCTGTAGCGCTGTTCTTGCAGGCGCGCCTGGAACGCGTTGGCTTCGGCCTTGCTCAGGTTGGCCTGGGCGCTGTCCAGGTCGGCCTTGAACGGCGCGGGGTCGATGCGAAACAGCACGTCACCCTGTTTTACGTCATGGCCTTCCTTGAACACCCGCTGCATGACCACGCCGGCGACCCGTGCGCGCACTTCGGCAATGCGCGGCGCGGCGATACGCCCGCTCAATTCGCTGGTGATCGAAAGGGGCAAGGCCAGCAGGGTTTCGATGCGCACTTTGGCCAGTGGCATCTCTGGCGCTTCATCGGCCGACTGGCCACAGCCGCTCAGGGCCAGCGTCAGGGCCAGCAGGCAAAACGGCGCAAACAGATTCTTCGACATGCTCATATCCCAATATTGACTGGCGCATCCTAAAGACACCTGCGCCGTGGTGCTGTGAAGCTGTGTAGGCCGTGTGTGAAGAAGTGTAAGGTGCGGCCCATAGTCGCTTGAGGGCGTATATCCTTGCACAATCCTGCAAACAGCAAAGATCTAATGTGAAAACCGGGCCTGTGTGGGAGCCGGGCTTATGTGGGAGCCGGGCTTGCCCGCGATGCAGGCACCTCGGTCTTTCATAGAGAACGAGGCGATGCTATCGCAGGCAAGCCAGCTCCCACACAAGCCAGCTCCCACACAGGCCCGCTCCCACAAGGGTCTGCGTACCGCCGACAAACAGTATTATTTGGAAACACCATGCCCAACATCCTCCTGGTGGAAGACGACGCCGCACTCTCCGAGCTGATTGCCAGCTACCTGGAACGCAATGGCTACCACGTCAATGTGCTCAGCCGTGGCGACCATGTGCGTGAACGGGCGCGCCTGAACCCGCCGGACCTGGTGATCCTCGACCTGATGCTGCCCGGTCTCGACGGCTTGCAGGTGTGCCGCCTGCTGCGTGCCGACTCGGCGGGCCTGCCGATTCTGATGCTCACCGCCCGCGATGACAGCCACGATCAGGTGCTGGGCCTGGAGATGGGCGCCGACGATTATGTCACCAAGCCTTGCGAGCCACGTGTGCTGCTCGCCCGTGTACGCACCTTGCTGCGCCGCAGCAGTTTGTCCGAGCCACAGGTGGCCAACGACCAGATCGTCATGGGCAACCTGTGCATCGACCTGTCGGAACGCACCGTGACCTGGCGTGAACAGGCGGTGGAGCTGTCCAGCGGTGAGTACAACCTGCTGGTGGTGCTGGCCCGGCACGCCGGTGAAGTGCTCAGCCGCGACCAGATCCTGCAACGTTTGCGCGGTATCGAGTTCAACGGCACCGACCGTTCGGTGGACGTGGCCATCTCCAAGCTGCGCCGCAAGTTTGACGACCACGCCGGGGAGGCGCGCAAGATCAAGACCGTATGGGGCAAGGGCTACCTGTTCAGCCGTTCCGAGTGGGAATGCTGATCCATGTTTCGTGTACTGCTGCGCCTCTACCTGGTCACCATCATTACCTTCAGTGCCGCGATATTCCTGATTCCCAAGTTGGTGATCCAGCTGTTTGAACACCGCTACATGGACTACAACATCGAGCAGACCCGTGGCCTGCAAAAGCTTATCGTCAAGCAGTATCTGCGTGCGCCGGTGGAGCATTGGTCGCACGTGACCGAGCAACTGAACCGGGATTTCGCGCCGCTGCAAGTCAAGTTGCTGCTGCGCCAGGACGCCAGCTATACCCCCGAGGAGGAGCAACTGCTGGAGCACGGCAAGCCGGTGATCCGCCTGGGCGAGTGGGGCTGGATGGAAGACATCAGTTCGCCGATCAACCAGCAGTTTGCGGTGAAACTGAGCATCCCCCCGGACCCGCTGGACATGAACCTGCTGTACTGGTCGATGAACGTGCTGATTGGCGCGGCCTTGCTCGCCTGCCTGCTGTTCTGGCTGCGCCCGCACTGGCGTGACCTGGAGCGCCTGAAAAGCACCGCCGCGCAATTGGGCCGGGGCAACCTCAGTGAGCGCACACAGATTCCCGCCAGCTCCAACATCGGCAGCCTGGCGTCGGTGTTCGACACCATGGCCGACGACATCGAAGGCCTGCTCAACCAGCAGCGCGACTTGCTCAACGCGGTGTCCCATGAACTGCGCACGCCGCTGACGCGCCTGGACTTCGGCCTGGCCCTGGCGCTGTCCGAAGACTTGCCCCAGGCCAGCCGCGAGCGCCTGCAAAGCCTGGTGGCGCATATACGCGAGCTGGACGAGTTGGTGCTGGAATTGCTTTCCTACAGCCGCCTGCAAAACCCGGCGCAGTTGCCGGAGCGGGTGGACGTGGTGCTCGACGAGTTTATCGACAGCGTGCTGGGCAGCGTCGATGACGAACTGGAAAACCCCGAGATCGTCATCGACGTGGCGCTTGACTGCGCGGTGGAGCGTTTCAGCCTCGACCCGCGCCTCACGGCCCGGGCATTGCAGAACCTGTTGCGCAATGCCACGCGCTATTGCGACAAGCGCATTCAGGTTGGGGTCAAGGTGTGTGCCGATGGCTGTGAAATATGGGTGGACGATGACGGCATCGGCATTCCCGTGGAACAGCGCGAGCGTATCTTCGAACCCTTCTATCGCCTGGACCGCAGCCGCGACCGCGCCACTGGCGGCTTTGGCCTTGGCCTGGCGATCAGCCGGCGCGCCATGGAAGCCCAGGGCGGTACATTGACGGCCCTGGCCTCGCCCCTGGGCGGGGCACGGTTCAGGGTGTGGTTGCCCAGCGCAGGTTGATCAGAGCACTTTGACCGCGCGGCCGATGGCCTGGATCGGCCCGGTCGGCTTGCCGGTCGGTGAACCGCGAGGGTCTTCCAGGGTCAGCTCGAACAGCTGGTTGGGCGTGAGCGGCGGCAGCTTGTCCAGCGGCACCGAGAGCGTTTGCCCAGGCTTGACCAGCCCCAATGACACCGGAGCCTGCCAGCCATCGCCCTTGGTCCAGAATTGCAGGGCTTTGTCGCTCGGAACCTCCATCATCCCCAACGGAATCAGTTGGATCTGCTGGTCATGGCTGGCCTGGATCACCCAGCCGGGTGCCTGGTTCTGTGGCGCAACCAACACCACCACAAACGTCGGGTCGGCTACGGGCGGGCGGGTCAACAGCAGGGCCGCCAACACCAGTGTGGTCACCAGGCCTGCGCCGGCCAACCCACGCCAGAGTGCCAGCAGGTTCCACCAAGGCACACCGGCGTCCTGGTTGTTTGCCGTGCTGCGCTCGATGCGCCGCCACAGTTGCGCGGACGGCGGCACGGGTTCGGCCAAGGCGGTCAGTGGCAGCAGGCGCTGCTCCCAGGCATCCACCGCCGCACGCAGCTCGATGTCATGCTTCAGGCGTTGCTCGACCTCGGCGCGTTGCTCGGCGGGCAGGGTGCCCAGCACGTATTCGCTGGCGAGTTCATCCAGTGGGTTGCTCATGCCATGCACTCGCGCAGCGCGACGAGGCTCCGTTTGATCCAGGCTTTGACAGTGCCCAGGGGCGTGTCCAGTTTCCGGGCGATTTCGCTGTGGGAATAACCGTCGACATAGGCGTGAAGGATGCACGAGCGACGGGTCGGGTCGAGTTGTTCCAGGCAGCGGTACACCTGACCTTCTCGGGCGCTGAATTCGAAGCTGTCATTGGGGGCGGCGAGCTGCTCGTGTTCGTCGCTCAATGCCACCTCCCGGGAGTGATTGCGCACGGCATTGAGCGCCAGGTGCCGGGTGACGCTGAACACCCAGCCCCGCGCCGAACCACGGCTTGGGTCGAAACTGCCGGCGCCGCGCCAGACCTTGATAAACGCGTCATGCACGACATCTTCGGCCAGGGCTTTGTCACGCACAATGCGCAACGCCACGCCGAGCAAGCGGCTGCTGTCCTCGGCATAGAGTTGGCGCAAGGCGCGTTGGTCGCCACGGGCACACGCCGCCAGGCAGGTTTCGTAATCAAACAAACACGGCATCCTTAAAGGGCTGAGTCCTGTGGCGAGCGCGCTCGCCACAGGCAGCGTAGCCGAGTTTACTCAGTTGGCTGCCCAGAAAATGTAGTCGGCCTGGTACTTCACCACGGCCTGCTGGCCTTTGTTCGCCGCCGTGCATTCGCTGCTCGGCGCCACGCCGCCTTTAAGGGCGACACGCTGGATGTAACTGACGCCACTCATGGCACCTTTACCTTCGGCCGGGTTGGCCTTGACCAGTTGATAGGGCAGGTTGCCTGCACTCGAAGGCGCTACCGCCAGTTGGGTGCCGGTGATTTTCGAGCCATCCTGGGCTTGCCAGGTGGCGGGCGGGCCGAAGTAGTTGCCCACCGGCTTGCCGCTGCGATCATTCAACACGGCTTTGGGGCCGACAAAGAACCATTCGGTCTGGCCGACGGCGTTGGCTTTGTCGCGGCATTCGTAGGTGATTTCGCCGACCCCGGTGGTTTCCATCGCAATCTTGTGCCCGTCCGGCACCTTGATGCTGTCCGGCAAGCCGGTCTGGGCGAAAGCCGCAGGCGCAACGGTGAGTGCAGCCGCAAGGCAGAACAGTGTTTTAGCGTTCATGGGTAGTGCTCCATTTGAGTAAAACAGCGGGGTGACTGCAAGGACTACACGCGAGGCGCACGATTGGATGCACGGGTTAGAAAATAAACCTCAGAGGGCGCACACTGTGCGCCCGCCCCCGAGGAGAACCTCGCAATGACTGGTGTTCACACGTCTGCTCAACAAGGTTTCTCGACCCAGGCCGCCACCTACGCCCAAGGTCGACCGGACTACCCACGCCAACTCACCGGCTGGCTGACCGATACACTGGGTATCAACGCACAGTCGACCGTGATCGACCTGGGGGCCGGCACCGGCAAGTTCACCCGTTTGCTCAGCACCCTGGCGCCCAGCCTGATTGCCGTCGAGCCGGTCGAGGCCATGGGCGCGCAACTGAGCAAACTGTTGCCGGATGTACGCCTGCTCAGCGGCACCGCTGACGCTATCCCTTTGCCGGAGGCCAGCGCCGATGCGCTGGTGTGCGCGCAAGCCTTCCACTGGTTCGCAACCGAGGCCGCACTGGCAGAGATCCACCGCGTGCTCAAGCCTGACGGGCGCCTGGGGCTGGTGTGGAATGTGCGCGATGAGTCGGTGGACTGGGTTGCGGCCATCACCGAAATCATTACGCCCTATGAAGGCGACACGCCGCGTTTTCATACAGGGCATTGGCGCGAAGCCTTCACCGGTGGGTATTTTTCCGCGCCGCAAATGAGCTGTTTTGCCTATCAGCATGTGGGCAGCCCCCAGGAAGTGATCATGGATCGCTTTCTGTCTGTGAGCTTTATCGCGGCGCTACCGGCCGCGCAAAAGGCCACGGTGACCGAGCAATTACGCGGGCTGATCAACACTCACCCGGCGCTGCGCGGGCGTGACACTGTGGCGTTTCCGTATCAGACCCAGGCCTATGTCTGCCATCGTCTGACAGAAAAAGCATAAAGTCAGATCATATTGATATAAGTCGTTATAAGAAAAATCGCTATCCTGCGGCCAGAATTTTATAAGGCCGCGGGTAGTTGTAATGGATGTGGGCAATTTTGGTTTTGTAGTCGCTGGCCTGATCGTTGGTTTTATCGTCGGCATGACCGGTGTTGGCGGCGGGTCCCTGATGACGCCGATCCTGTTGTGGTTCGGCATCAACCCGGCCACCGCCGTGGGCACTGACTTGTTATACGCCGCCATCACCAAGTCCGGTGGGGTGCTGGTACACAGCAAAAACCGCAATATCGACTGGACCATCACTGGCTGGCTGACCTTGGGCAGCGTGCCGGCGGTGCTTTTGACGCTGTGGTTCCTGGCCAGCCTGCACACTGATCCCAGCGCGATGAATGCGGTGATCAAGCAGGCGCTGGGCTTTGTGCTGCTGCTGACGGCGCTGGCAATCCTGTTCAAGAAAAGCCTGTTGGCGTTCGCCCAGCGGCATGCGGGCGATGATTACCACATGAGCCCGCGCAACCTCAACGCACTCACAGTCGTCACCGGCGCGATCCTGGGCACCATGGTTGCGTTGACCTCTATCGGCGCGGGTGCCCTCGGGACTGTGGCGTTGTTTATCTTGTATCCGTTCCTGGCCACGCGGCGTCTGGTCGGCACCGAGATCGCCCACGCCGTGCCGCTGACCCTGGTGGCGGGCCTGGGGCATGCCAGCATGGGCAATATGGACTGGCACTTGCTGGGCTTTTTGCTGATGGGGTCGTTGCCGGGGATTTACCTGGGCAGCCACATGACCGGCAAAGTACCGGACGGCGTGTTGCGACCGTGTCTGGCGATTATGTTGATGACCATCGGGTATAAGCTCGCGTTCTGAGTGGTACACAGGATCGTTCCCACGCTCTGCGTGGGAATGCCACCCCGGACGCTCTGCGTCCCGCTCTTGAAGCCGTGACGCGGAGCGTCACAGGATGCATGCCCACGCAGAGCGTGGGAACGATCAATTACGCTTTGCCAGGCCCATTCCCGATCTGCCACACAAACGGCGGCTCGGTTCCATTGATCACCCAATCCCCCACGATCCGCGCCTTGTAGATCACCGGGTTATGCGACGACACGGTCCGCGCATTGCGCCAATGGCGATCCAGCGCTTTACCCTGGCGCACATCCGACGCCCCCAGTGCATTGAACAGCTCACTGGTAGCCCGCTGAATCAACTCCGACACCACCACCTGCGCTGTCGCCGATTCAATCTCGGCAGCCACGTTTGCCTCACGCTCAGCCACCTCATCCCCGGCAAATCTTGCCAAGTAAGCCCGTTGCGCCGGCACCGCAGCTTTCAACGCACTGGCCTCGGCGGCATACACCAGCGCGGCCACTTCGCCCACCACTTGCTGAACCTGCGGGTCCTGGCTGACATGTGCGGCATTGCCATGGCTGTAGATGCGTTTGCGGCTGCGCACCTGCTGCGCCACGTCGTTGAGCGCCGCACGGCCAATACCGGCCAGGCTCGCCAGCAGCACCAACTGGTAAAACGCGGTCTGGTATTTGAAGCGGGTGGCGAAGTCGATCACGTTGTCGGCCTCAACCACCGCATCGGTAAACCGTGTAGTGCCGCTGCCCGTGGTGCGTTGGCCGAACCCGTCCCAGTCATCACGTTGCACCACGCCGGGCTGGTGCGTGCGGGTGGCGGCGATCACGTCGGCGCCGGTGTCGCTGCGCTGGGCGTACACGTCGATCCAGTCGGAGAAAATGCTCCCGGTGCTGTAGAACTTTTCGCCGTTGAGCTTCCAGTGATCGCCATCCGGGCTGACCTGAGTGACCACATCGCCGATGGCCACAGTGCCGATTTCGGTCCAGGCGCAACCGACGATATCGCCGTCGACAAACCGCTTGAACCACAGGTCGCGACCCGCGCTGGGTGGCGCGTTCAGGCGGTCTTCGGCAAAGGCGAAGTGCCCGCGCAGCGCCTGGGGCACATTGGAGTCGGCCGCCGCCAGTTCGATCAGCAGCTCAAACAATTGCGGCAGGGACGCGCCGCCACCGCCGTATTCCACCGGCACCCGCACCGCGCCGAACCCTGCGTGTTTGAGCCACTCAATCGGCTCATAGGGCAGGGCGCGCGCTTGTTCACGTGCCACGGCACCTTCGGCGATGCGCTGGAAGATCGGCCGAAAGCGCGCGGCAAGTGTGGGGTAATCGACGCCGATGGACAGCGGGTTGATGACATGTTGCTCGGTCATGGGATACGGCTCCTGGGCAGTGATCAATGGTGAGCTGATTGCACAGTCCGTGCCGGGCGGCGCAGCCCGTATTTACTGGGGATGGATCCAAACTGCTGTTGCCCCAGCAACAGTAAATCGACAAAACAAGGCCATCCGCGACATTCGCCGGCTTGGCAAAAACCACAGCGATATACGCCGCAACGCCCGTGGGGTGGCGCTTTGATGATGTCTGGCACGCTTGCTGCTCAAGCCTGGTTACATCCTTCTTTCGTGCGAGGTACTGCCAGATGAGTCAGCAAGCCGTGAAATTTGCCTATTGGGTGCCCAACGTCAGCGGTGGGCTGGTGGTCAGCAAGATCGAACAGCGCACGCACTGGGGCATCGACTACAACCGCAAGCTCGCGCAGTTGGCCGAGGCGGCCGGCTTCGAATATGGCCTGACGCAAATTCGCTTCACCGCCGGCTACGGTGCCGACAATCAGCATGAGTCTGTAGCGTTCAGCCATGCGTTGCTGGCGGCGACCACTAGGCTCAAGGTGATCGCCGCGATCCTGCCTGGCCCTTGGCAGCCGGCGCTGGCGGCCAAGCAGCTGGCGACCATCGACCAGCTCACCAATGGGCGCATCGCGGTGAATATCGTCAGCGGTTGGTTCAAGGGCGAATTCCAGGCCATTGGCGAACCCTGGCTGGAACATGACGAACGTTATCGCCGTTCCGAGGAGTTTATCCGTGCCCTCAAAGGCATCTGGAGCCAGGACGATTTCACTTTCAAGGGTGACTTCTACCGCTTCAACAATTACAGCCTCAAACCCAAGCCACTCGGCCAGCCGGAGGTGTTCCAGGGCGGCAGCTCACGGGCGGCGCGGGACATGGCGGCACGCGTGTCGGACTGGTACTTCACCAACGGCAACACGCCCGAAGGTATCAAGGCCCAGGTTGACGATCTCCGCATCAAGGCCGCGGCCAATCACCACTCGGTGAAAGTCGGTGTAAACGCGTTTGTGATCGCCCGCGACACCGAAGAAGAAGCCCGCGCCGTGCTCGCCGAAATCATCGACAAGGCCGACCCCGAAGCGGTGAATGCGTTTGGCGATGCGGCCAAACAGGCGGGCAAGGCCTCACCGGAAGGCGAGGGCAACTGGGCCAAGTCCAGCTTTGAGGACCTGGTGCAATACAACGACGGCTTCAAGACCAACCTGATTGGCACGCCGCAGCAGATCGCCGAGCGCATAGTCGCGCTCAAGGCTGTGGGCGTGGACCTGATACTGGCTGGCTTCCTGCATTTTCAGGAAGAGGTCGAATACTTCGGCCAGCGCGTCCTGCCGCTGGTGCGCGAGCTGGAAGCCAAGGCCGGCGTCAAGCAGGTGGCTTAAACAACACGACGGCCGCGCGCAATTTGTTATTGCCAAAACGGCACATGCGCTCGAACTCCCCATGGCTGACCGGCAGATGCTGGCAGTCCAGGGATTGGCGATGCTGGCTGTGGTCCACGTCGGGGTCGTGCAGGTAGACGAACTCTTCATCGCAGTCGGTGACCATCACCCAATGTGGCGACTTGGAACGGGTGAGGCGGTAGCTGCTGATCAGTACCAGCGGCTGCCCGCCGGCCTGCAATACCTGCGGTAAATCCAGCGCGCCGCCGAATACCTGTTCGACTTCGCTGCCGACCAATTCCTCTTCAAACGCCTCATGCACTAAGCGCATCACGTCCTTTTTGTGCTGGTCGCGCACGCCATCCAGAAACAACGGCCCGCGCACATTCACCTGCATACGCACCCGAAAACCCCGGCGCCAGGCCGCCAAAGCCAAGCCTTGCGGGCTGCAGCCGCCATGGCCTGCGGTCATGAACACGGTGGTGGCTTCACGCCAGATCTGCAGTTCTTCGCGCCGCCCGGCCACGCGCCCAGGCAGCAACGCGCCCATGGCCATCAGCAAGCACGCGGCGCCACAGGTGAAGTCGGTGGTCTGCTGGTAATAGGGCACGCTCTGGGGGCGTGCGACCTGGTGCTGGAGGATGCGTTTTTCCAGGCGAATAGCGGCGGTGTGATCTTCGTAATAGTCATTTATCAGCGCAAAGCGGCGATAGCCGTTGCGCTCGTACAGCGCCAGGGCGCCGGGGTTGTCGGTGCGTACTTCCAGGCGCAGATAGGCGCAATCATGTTCCAGGGCGCAGGCCTCGATGCGCGTCAGCAATTGCTTGCCCAAGCCCATGCCGCGCGCACGCTCGGCGATGGCGATGGAGTACAGGCGCGCCAATGAAGTGCCGCGATGGAACAGCACCAGTGCATAACCTTGCAACTGCGCATCATTTTCCGCCACCAGCAACTGGCCATGGGCACGGCTGATCATCCACTGGAAACTGCGCAACGAGAGCCGGTCGGTGGTGAAACAGTGCTGTTCCAGTGCGACCAATTCAGGCACATCAGCAGGGGTTGCAACGCGAAAGGAAAGAGCCATATAACCGCCGTAAAAGTTGCGTAACGAAACGGGACTTCTCTAAAAGATCGTGCTTAATAGAAAAGGTCGAGTTCTCTAAAGCGGATCAAATATTATGTCAGCGGTACAAGGTCATTGGCGTGAAGTATCCGAGCAAAACGTCGCGGCGACAATAACTTCCAGCGGTTATTTTTCGGTCGCAAGCAAAGGTTCCAGCCAAGTGGTGATCATTGTCGAACGCAAGGAAGATTGGGCCTCTTACTTCCCCAGCGAAGACATCGTGACCGCCCAGGAATACCTTGAACAAACCCGTGAAAGCGAGACGGGCAAGCGTGTGCAGGTGATCAACCTGTGCCGCAGTTACAAGTACCTGGGCCACGGCTACTACTGCTCGTTGTTGGCCGAAGCGCGCGGGCACAAGGTGATTCCGTCGGTACGCACCATCAGTGAACTGACTAAAAAGTCGCTGTATGGCTTGTCACTGGATGACCTGGATAAAACCCTCGATAAAGCCTTGAGTCATCACCTTTACAGCAATACCGAAGGCTTTACCCTGACACTTTATTTTGGTCGAACCAATATAGAGCCGCTGCAAGAATTGGCCCGCCAGTTATTTGAAACCTTCCCGTGCCCGATCTTGTTAGTTGAGTTTCGCAAACACAATGGCTGGCACATCGACGGGGTCAAGTCCGGGGTCTTGCACAAGTTGCGCGATGACCAGGAAGACCAGTTCGCCCACGCCCTCGACAACTTCAGCCGCAAGATCTGGCGCCAGCCGCGCTCACGCCGCTTGGCGCGGTATGACCTGGCGATTCTTCATGACCCGCAGGAGCAACTGCCGCCGTCCAATGCTCGCGCCCTGGAAAACTTCGTGCGGGTCGGCAAAGGGCTGGGCATCGATGTGGAACTGATCGAGCGTAAGGATTACTCACGGCTGGCCGAGTACGACGCCTTGCTGATCCGCGAGACCACCAGTGTCGACAACCACACCTATCGCTTTGCCAAAAAAGCCGAAAGCGAAGGCTTGGTGGTCATGGACGACCCGGCATCGATCCTGCGCTGTACCAACAAGGTCTACCTCACTGACCTGCTCAACAGCCATCAACTGGGCATGCCCGCCACCGAGATTCTCTACAAGGAGCGACCGCAAGATTTCGAAAGGGTCGGCGAGCGCCTGGGTTTCCCGCTGGTGTTGAAGATCCCCGACGGCTGCTTCTCGCGCGGCGTAATCAAGGTGGAAAGCCAGGGAGCCCTGCTCAAGGCCACCGCCGAGTTGTTCGAACATTCGGTGCTGTTGCTGGCCCAGGAGTTTTTCTACACCGAGTACGACTGGCGCATTGGTGTGCTCAACCGCAAGCCGATCTTTGCCTGCCAATACTTCATGTCCAAGGGCCACTGGCAGATTTATAACCACAAGGCTATCGGCCAGGACATCAACGGCGAATGCCGCACCCTGGCGGTTCATGAAGCGCCCAAGGCAGTGGTGGAACTGGCGGTCAAAACCGCCAACCTGATCGGCGACGGCCTCTACGGTGTCGACCTCAAGCAGTCCGGCGACAAAGTGGTGGTGATCGAGGTCAACGACAACCCCAATATGGACGCCGGTATCGAAGATGCCTATTTGCAAGACGACCTGTATGCGCTGGTGCTCGAGGAGTTTGTACGGAGATTGGAGTTGAAACGCCAGGGCCAGGGCTGGTGACGCGCGATGATTCAGCGCTTTGAACTGACCGACGGAAAACTGTGCAAGGCGGACAAGGACGACGCTGCAATCATGCTGTTCAACAACCCGGACACGGCCGAGCGCGAGTGGTTGCGCGACCATCACAAACTCGACGAGCACGCCCTGGCTTCGGCGCTTGACCCAGATGAAGTCTCACGCATCGAGTTTCACCCCGATAACCTGTTCCTGATCTGGAAACGCCCGGAGAACTACTCGGGCGGCGGCAGCCTGATGTTCGAAGTGGCCTCCTGCGGGCTATTGTTTTCACCCGGCCGCCTGCTGGTGATCGCCACGGATGACACCCCACTCTCCGGGCTCGGCGCGCGTCGGCCGTTGCATACGCCGCTGGATGTGCTGCTCGACTTGCTGCTTAACAACATTCACCACTACCTGGGCCACCTGAAGGTGATCAAGCTGGTGGCGCGGGAGTTGCAGCAACAGTTCAATGCGTCGATGAGCAACCAGCACCTGATGCAGATGTTTAACCTCAGTGAAAGCCTGATCTATTACATCAACGCGCTGCACAGCAATGGCGCGGTGTTGTCGCGGTTGCGCAACCACGCGGAAAAGGAGCATTTCAGCGCCGAGGTGCTGGGGTTGATCGATGACCTGATCATTGAGAACCACCAGTGCTACAAGCAGGCGGAGATCTACTCCAACGTGTTTTCCGGGCTGATCGATGCACGCGGCAACCTGATGAACAACAGCATGAACAACCTGCTGCGCAAGCTGACGTTGATCAACGTGGTGTTTCTGCCGCTCAACCTGATCGCCAGCGTGGGCGGCATGTCGGAGTTCAGCATGATGACGGCGGGCACGCCGTGGTGGGTGTCGTACCCGCTGTTGATGGTGGCGATGGGCGTTGGGGCGGGGTTGATGGTGTTCGGGCTAAAGCGCATCGCAGGCGGCGCCAGCCGCGCGTGAACACGGATTCCTCCTGTGGGAGCTGGCTTGCCTGCGATGCCGGCGCCTCGGTGTGTCAGTGACACACAGTCGATGCTATCGCAGGCAAGCCAGCTCCCACAGGTTTACGGTTGCAGTGTCAGCACTTCAAAGCCGTCCGCCGTCACCGCCACGGTATGCTCCCACTGCGCCGACAGGCTGTTGTCCTTGGTCACCACCGTCCAGCCATCCTTGAGGTCGCGCACCTTGGCGCTGCCCTGGTTGAGCATCGGCTCGATGGTAAACACCATGCCTTCGCGCAGTTCCAGCCCGGTGCCGGGGCGGCCGAAGTGCAGCACTTGGGGTTCCTCGTGCATCTGCCGGCCGATGCCGTGGCCGCAATACTCACGCACCACGCTGTAGCCGTTGGCTTGCGCATGGCTCTGGATCGCATGGCCGATATCGCCCAGGCGTGCGCCGGGGCGGACCTGGCGAATGCCGGCCCACATGGCTTCAAAGGTCTGTTCCACCAGGCGCCGGGCCTTGGGCGCCACGCTGCCAATCATGTACATCTTGCTGGAGTCAGCGATAAAACCGCCTTTTTCCAGGGTGATGTCGATGTTGATGATGTCGCCGTCTTTCAACACATCCTTGGCACTGGGCATGCCATGACACACCACTTCGTTGATCGAGGTGTTGATGCAAAAGGGGTAGTCGTATTGCCCAAGACTCGCCGGCCGGGCTTTGAGCTCGTTGCGGATGAAGGCTTCGACGGCGCTGTCCAGCTCCAGGGTCGAGCGCCCGGCGGCGACAAAGCCGTCGAGCATGCTGAATACCTGGGCCAGCAGGCGCCCGGATTCGCGCATCACGGCCAGTTGTGCGGGTGTCTTGATCATCAGCCGCGCCCTCGGATCAGGTCGGGTTTGTCCAGCAACAGCTTGTTGATCAGCTCGTTGTAGGGCAGGTGCGGGTTGAGTTCGGCCAACAGGCCGATCTTGATCCAGAACTCGGCCTGGGCATTGATGGAGCGGTCCATGGCGGCGCTGGCCAGGCGAAGCTGTTCGTGCAGTTGGTCGGTAATCTTGACGATGCCCATGGGTTTCACTGTGTTAGATGGATATACAAAGCGTATACGTTTCGTATATCGCTCGTAAACCCCAACCCGCTAAATGGCCACAGGCCATTGACTTGCCCAGCCACCGCCGGTTAATTTCGGTGCATGACATTTCCAGCCTTGCGCCGCCAGCCGAGCATTATTATTACCGCCATTCCTCATTTGGCGGGATAGCACACGGCTGCACCCAAACCCGCCCTAGAGGCGGGTTTTGTTTTTCCGACTCCTGGGCAGCACACCAACACCAGGAGACGCCCATGAGTACCCACCGCGCCGCGCAAACCGCCAATACCGGGCTGCTTGAGCACTACGTGAAAAAGATCCTCGCCGCCCCGGTTTACGACGTGGCAGTGCGCACGCCCTTGCAATCGGCGCCTGCGTTGTCGGCGCTATTGGGCAACCAAGTACTGCTCAAGCGGGAAGATTTGCAGCCGACGTTTTCCTTCAAGATCCGTGGCGCCTACAACAAGCTGGTGCAACTCGGCGATGAGCAGAAAGCCCGTGGGGTGGTGACCGCCTCGGCGGGTAATCATGCGCAGGGCGTGGCATTGGCGGCGCGGGAACTGGGCATCAAGGCCCGCATCGTCATGCCGTGCAGCACGCCGGAATTGAAGGTGCTGGGCGTGCGCTCCCGTGGAGCCGAGGCGGTATTGCATGGCGAAAGCTTTCCGTTTGCCCTGGCCCATGCGTTGCAATTGGCCGAGGCGTCGGGTTGCACCTTTGTTTCGCCGTTCGATGACCCCGATGTGATCGCCGGCCAAGGCACGGTGGCCATGGAAATACTGCGCCAGCAGCAAGGCCCGCTGCACGCGATCTTCGTGCCGGTGGGCGGCGGCGGCCTGATCGCCGGGATTGCCGCCTATGTCAAATACCTGCGGCCCGAGGTGCGCATTGTCGGCGTCGAACCCGAGGGTTCCAGTTGTCTGCTGGCTGCCTTGCGCGCCGGTGAGCGGGTGGTGCTGCCCAGTGTCGACGGGTTTGCCGATGGCACCGCGGTGGCGCAGATCGGCGCCTATGGCTTTGAGATCTGCCGCGATTGGGTCGATGAAGTGATCA
Organism: Pseudomonas sp. PA-5-4B; assembly: GCF_021606215.1. Lineage (NCBI taxonomy): Bacteria > Pseudomonadati > Pseudomonadota > Gammaproteobacteria > Pseudomonadales > Pseudomonadaceae > Pseudomonas > Pseudomonas sp. PA-5-4B. The sequence continues at coordinate 24,188 of NZ_WKDB01000034.1, forward strand.
CCGTCAGCAATGACGAACTGTGCAGCGCCATCAAGTTGATCTACGACGATACGCGCTCCATCACTGAGCCTTCAGGCGCACTGGCGGTGGCGGGCGTTCGCAAGTACGTCACCCAAAACGGCGTGCGCGGGCAGACCTTGGTGGCAGTGAACTCAGGGGCCAATATCAACTTTGATAGTTTGCGACATGTTGCGGAGAGAGTAGCGGCGCAAAGTGTAACTTAGTGCATAAACGTTTAATCGACGCAGTTCGACGAGGATGCTGGCTACACGAACCGGCTTATATAACGCGCCGTTGTGCTTATGAGGAAAAGTTACAACAGCAACGGACTTTGCCGAGTAGGCTTATTGACTATAAACGTCTGCCAAGGTCGGTAAGACGTGGTGGGCCTGCGCCTGCCGGACACACAAAAATCTGTTGGCAGTCTCAAAAAAGGAGAGGTTGGCCATGCTTTCGGAACTAGAGCTACGCAGCATTATTGAAGGAAGTTTCCTGCCCAAGCGGTGTGAATGTACCAAAGCCGAAGACGCCTCGTTGACGATCAAGGTGTATGACGACCGCGACCGTGACCGGGTGGATTTGGAAGTCAAAGGTATCAACGCGGAAAAACTCGACAGCAGTCGAGCCATTTGCAACCTGATCAGCGGGTTGCGCGAAGACCTCAAGCACACTCAAGCGCCTGCTCAGCAAAGAGTGGCGGGGCGCGGCTACTAGTCAGCCAAGTGTTTGAGAGTGATTCACCGACGACCTGTGGGCCTGGTAAACGCCAGGCCCAATGCGGTGTGTTTCAATTCTGAAAATCGCAGGCTTCGGACATTTTTCGGTAGCCCACATCTTCGATCTTCCCGGCTTTGTCCACGAACTTGATATCGGCGTTGATCACCTTGCACACGTCGGTGTCTTCCTCGTGCATGGCGATCACTTTGTCGACGTTCAAGGGCATGCCGTATTGATACTGCACAGGCTTGGCGGCGGTGTCGGCCTGGGCCATCCCCGACACCGCGGCAAGGGCCAAGGTGGCGGTGAATAACAAGGTACGCAGTTTCATGGTGGTGCTCCGCAAGTGAGTTCAATTTCACTCTCGGCTTGCGGGATTAACCATCGATTAATTTTGCCTTGGCTGACAAAACCTTCATGAAACCCAGGCTTCAGCCCAACTGCTGGCGATATGGCAGGTCCGGCCCGGTCTTGCTGCAGGTCAACGCGGCGGCGCGGATCGCGAAGCCCAGCATGCTGTCGATCTGCGCGCGTGTCAGCTGTTGCAGGCCGTCAATCGAATCCAACTGCTGCTCGGTCAACCAGGCAATCAACGCGGCCTGGAAGGTGTCGCCGGCGCCCACCGTATCGGCCATCACCACCTTGACCGCAGGTTGCGACCAACTGCCGTGCTGGCGGCTGAACACGCTGGCGCCATCGCCGCCACGGGTGAGGAACACCAATTGGCAACGGTGCTGCAACCAGCCTTGCAGCACGCTCTCGGGCGACTGGTCGGGGTAGAGCAGGTGCAGGTCTTCATCGCTGACTTTAATCAGGTCGGCATGCTTGACCAACTCGGCCACGCGCTCACGCCACAGCTGAATATCCGGTTGCGGGTTGAGCCGCACATTGGGGTCCAGGCTGATCAGGCGCTTGCCGCTTTCGCGCTTGACCAGGCTCAGCAGGGTGTCGCCGATCGGCTGCACCACCAGCGAAAACGAGCCGATATGCACGCCACGAACCTCATCGCCCAAGGTCGGCAGATGCTCAAGCGTCAATTGCCGATCGGCGCAGCCTTCGCCGCGAAAGCTGTATTGCGGTGAGCCGTTGGCGCCCACGGCAACCATCGCCAGGGTGGTTGGCGCGGCAAACTCAAGCAGAAACCGCTGGCTGACGCCTTCGTCCTTGAGCACTTGCACCAAGCGCTGGCCGAGGAAGTCGTTGGACACGCCACCCAACAGCGCGGACTCAATGCCCAGGCGGCGCAAACCCACGGCCACGTTGAACGGCGAACCACCGGCAATGGCTTTGTAATTGACCCTGGAAGCCTGCCCGCTGGCATCCTCCTCGCTGAAAAAATCGAACAGCGCTTCGCCACACACCAGATACATAGTCGTTCGCTCTTAAAGGGTTGCCACGAGTTGCTGATAGCGCTCGTAAGCCTGTTGATAGGCACTGACATTGGCCGCCACCGGCAGCGTGCGGCTGCTTGGGTCGACACTCACACATTTGTCGCACAGGCTGGCCAGGGTGTCGCCGGACTGGCTCCACGCCGCCTGGATCGCCGCGCCCAGGGCAGCGGCTTCGCTTTGTTCGGTACACACCACTTCGGTGTTCATGATATCGGCGACCATCTGCCGCCACACCGGGCTTTTCGAGCCGCCGCCGATCAGGCGGATGCTATGGCTTTGCAGGCCGGTCTGGCGCAGCAGGTCGAGGCCGTAGCGCAGGCCGAAGGTGGTGCCCTCGACCACCGCGCGACACAGGTTGGCGCGGGTCAGGTTGGTCATGGTCAGCCCGTGGAGGCTGCCGGTGGCGTGGGGCAGGGCGGGCACGCGTTCGCCATTGAGGAACGGCAGCATGCTCACGCCATCGGCGCCAATCGGCGCTTGCGCAACCAGGCTGTTGAAGGTCGCAAGGTCAAGCTCGAACAGCTCGCGAATCACCCCGGTGGCGTTGGTCAGGTTCATGGTGCAGATCAACGGCAGCCAGCCACCGCTGGACGAACAGAAGGTCGCGACCGAGGCTTGCGGGCTGACATTCGGCTGGTCGGCAAATGCGTAGACGGTGCCGGACGAACCCAGGCTCATGGTGATCACGCCGGGGGCGATATTGCCGGTGCCGATGGCGCCCATCATGTTGTCGCCGCCGCCGCTGGACACCTTGGCATTGGGGTTGATCCCCAGGCGTTCGGCGATGGCCGGCAGGATGCTGCCGACAGCTTGATCCGCCGCAATCAACGCGGGCAGGGCCTTTTCCAGGCGCCCGCTCGGGTCGATGTGCGTAAGCAGTGCCACGTCCCACTCGCGGCTGCGCACGTTGAAGTAGCCGGTGCCCGACGCATCGCCGTATTCCGCCACAGCGCGGCCGGTGAGCCAATAATTGAGGTAGTCGTGGGGCAGCAGGATATGCGCGATGCGTGCGAACACGTCCGGGTGTTGTTCGCGGGTCCACAGCAGTTTCGACACGGTATAGCCCGGCGCAATCGCCACGCCGAGGCGTTCCAGCGAGCCGCTTTCGCCGCCCAGGTACGCCAGCAGGCGGTCGTTCTCCGGGGCGGTTTCGGTGTCACACCAGAGTTTGGCCGGGCGTAGCACCTCACCGTGCTCGTCCAGTAGCACCAGCCCGTGCTGCTGGCCGGAGACGCCGATGCCGAGAATGTCCTGGCCGTCCACGCCAGCCTGTTGCAGGGCGCGGTGAGTGGCTTCGGTAAAGGCATCCAGCCATTCCTGGGTGTGCTGTTCGCGACGGCCATTGGCGCCGCTGATCAGCGTATGCGCGGCGGCGCCCAGGCCCAGGACCTTGCCGCTGGACGCGTCGAGGACGATGGCTTTGGTGCCCTGGGTGCCGCAATCGATGCCGAGGTACAGGTTTTGCTGGGTCATGAAGGAGTGCTCAGCAGTATTATTCTTGGATTGTTAACCCGCTCAAATGTGGACGCTGGTCTGTGTGGGAGCTGGCTTGCCTGCGATGCCAGCACCTCGGTCTATCAGTCAAACCCAGGTGATGCTATCGCAGGCAAGCCAGCTCCCACACAAGCCAGCTCCCACATTTTTAATCGGGTGTTTTCAGCAGTTGCTGCAGTGTTGCGGTGACGCCGTTGTCGCGCAAGCTGACAAAGCACCGCTCAAACGCTGCCACAAACTCAGCCGAGTTGGGAATAGCCTTGCCAAAAATCTCTTCCACACCCAGCAGGCGTTGGCTGATCAGCGCATCGTCACTCACCAGCCCTTGGCAGAACTCGGCGCGTGGGTCGGGGATCTTGTAAGTCACGCCGTTTTCATCAACGCCTTTGAGGTACAACGCCCAGGCGGCGACAACCAACGCCGCGCGCTCAGTCTCACGCCCATCGGCAATCAAGCGATTGATGGTCGGTACGGTGAACTTGGGAAACTTCGACGAGCCATCGGAACATACACGCTCCAACTGGTCGGCAATCGCCTGGTTGGAAAAACGATCCACCAGCGTCTGCTTGTACTGGGTCAAATCGATGCCCGGCACCGGCGCCAGGTTTGGCGTGACGTCCAGGTCCATGTAGGCACGCATATAGGCCACAAACACCGGGTCATTCATGGTGTCGTGCACAAACCGATAACCCTTGAGAAAACCCAGGTAGGTAAGGGCCAGGTGGCTGCCATTGAGCAGGCCGATCTTCATCTCTTCGTAAGGCGTGACGTCATCGGTGAACTGCACACCGACGGTTTCCCACGCCGGGCGGCCGTTAACGAATTTGTCTTCCAGCACCCATTGCACGAACGGCTCGCACACCACTGGCCAGGCGTCGTCGATGCCGTGCTCATCGTGCAGTTGCAGGCGGTGGGCGGTGCTGGTCATCGGCGTGATGCGGTCGACCATGGCATTCGGGAAGCTCACGTTGGCCTTGATCCAGTCATGCAGCTCGGCGTTGTGCAGGGCGGCAAATGCCAGCAGGGCCTTGCGTGTGACGGCGCCGTTGTGCGGCAGGTTATCGCAGGACATCACGGTAAACGCCGGGGTCCCGGCGGTGCGGCGTTGGGTCAGTGCGGCGCAGATAAACCCGAACACGGTTTTCGGTGCATTAGGGTGCGCCAGGTCGTGCTGGATCTGCGGCAGGTGCGCCATGAACTCGCCGTTACTGTCATCGATGCAGTAGCCGCCTTCGGTGATGGTCAGCGAGACAATCCGAATCTCAGGGCTGGCCAGCTTGTCGATCAGCGCCTGGGCGCCGTCTTCGGCCAGCAGCATGTCGCTGATGGCGCCGATCACGCGCACTTCGGTGTCGTCGGTGTCGCCCAGTTCATACAGGGTGAACAGGTAATCCTGGCCGGCCAGGTCGTCGCGGGCCTTGCGGTCCTCGCTGCGCAGGCCGACGCCGCAGATGCTCCAGTCCAGGCCAGCGCCGGTATTCATCAGCGCATCGGTGTAATACGCCTGATGCGCACGGTGGAAACCGCCGACGCCGATATGCGCGATGCCCTGGGAGGTGCTCGCAATGGCGTAGGCCGGAATTTTTACTTGCGGCGCCAATTGGGTGAGGTTCTGTTTATTCAGTTTCATCACAAGTCTCGCGAAATCAGGCGGCAGCGCGCAGTGGACGAGCCACGGCCACGCCATCGGTGTCGAACAGATGGCAGTGCGCCGGGTCCAGGTGCAGGTGCAGGGTTTCGCCGTATTGGCTGGCCATGTCGCCACGAATCCGCATGGTCAGCGGCTCGCCGTTGGCGGTGATGACGTGGCAGAAGGTGTCGCTGCCCAGGCGCTCGCCGACGTCGGCGGTGACGGTCAGGGTGGTTTGCCCAGGCGAGGCAATTTCCAGGTGCTCCGGGCGAATCCCCAGGGTCACCGCGCTGCCCACGCTCAAGCTGGCACCGCTCAATGGCAGGCTGATCAGGGTGCCGGCGTCCAACTGCACGTCGCAGCCCTGGCTTTCAATACGGGTGACTTTACCCTTGAGGAAGCCCATTTTCGGCGTGCCCAGAAAGCCCGCCACAAACAGGTTGGCCGGCTGGTGGTACAGCTCCAGCGGCGAGCCGACCTGCTCGATTCGGCCGCTGTTGAGTACCACCACCTTGTCGGCCAGGGTCATGGCCTCGACCTGGTCGTGGGTCACGTAAATCATGGTGGCTTGCAGCTCTTTATGCAGGCGCGCCAGTTCCAGGCGCATCTGCACGCGCAGGGCGGCGTCGAGGTTGGACAGCGGTTCGTCGAACAGGAAAATCTTTGGGTTACGCACGATCGCACGGCCGATTGCCACGCGCTGACGCTGGCCGCCGGAAAGCTGCTTGGGCTTGCGCTCCAGCAACGGGCCGAGTTCGAGGATGCGCGCCGCTTCGCTGACTTTGCTCTCCACCAGCTTCTTGTCGACGCCGGCCAGGTCCAGGGCAAACGACATGTTCTTGCGCACGCTCATGTGCGGGTACAGCGCGTAGGTCTGGAACACCATGGCCAAGTCGCGCTTGGCGGGGGTGACTTCGGTGATATCGCGGCCATCGAGTTCGATGGTGCCTTCGGTGACTTCCTCAAGGCCCGCGATCAAACGCAGCAGGGTGGATTTACCGCAGCCCGACGGGCCGACGAACACCACAAATTCCTTGTCGTTCACTTCCAGGTCAATGCCCTTGATGATCGAGAAACCTTCGAAGCCTTTTTGCAAATTCTTGATTTTCAGGTTGGCCATGATGGGCCTCCGCTTGGAATTATTATTTAACTGCGCCGAAGGACAAGCCACGCACCAGCTGTTTCTGGCTGATCCAGCCAAAGATCAGGATCGGCGCACACGCGAGGGTCGAAACGGCGGACAATTTGGCCCAGAACAAACCTTCGGGGCTGGAGTAAGAGGCGATCAGCGCGGTCAACGGCGCGGCATTCGAGGAGGTCAGGTTCAGCGACCAGAACGCCTCGTTCCAGCACAGGATCAGCGACAGCAGCACGGTAGAGGCCAGGCCGCCCTTGGCGATCGGCAGCAGCACGCGGACCATTTCCTGCCACAGGGTGGCGCCGTCCAGGCGCGCGGCTTCGAGGATGTCCTTGGGGATGTCCTTGAAGTAGGTGTACACCATCCACACCACAATCGGCAGGTTGATCAGGGTGTAGATGATGATCAGCGCAATGCGCGTATCCAGCAGGCCAAGGCTCTTGGCCAGCAGGTAGATCGGCATCAAAACGCCCACTGGCGGCAACATCTTGGTGGACAGCATCCACAGCAAGGTGCCCTTGGTGCGCTGGGTTTCGTAGAACGCCATGGAGTAGGCGGCCGGTACCGAGATCAGCAGGCACAAGGCAGTGGCACTGAACGAAATCACCACCGAGTTCCAGGCGTAGGCGAAGTAGTTGCTGCGCTCGTTGATGTGCAGGTAGTTCTCCAGCGTCGGCGTGAAGATGAACTGCGGCGGCGTGGCGAACGCGTCGATTTCGGTCTTGAAGCTGGTCAGCACCATCCAGAAGATCGGGAAGAAAATCAGGATTGCGATGGCCCAGGCCAACGTGCCGAGCAGCAGGCTTTGCAGGCGGCGGGATTGTTGAAGCGTCATGGCGCGGCCCTCAAGGCTTGTCAGTCAGGTTTTTGCCGATCATCCGCACCAGGATGATCGCCGCGATATTGGCGATGACCACGGCAATCAAGCCGCCGGCCGAGGCCATGCCCACGTCGAACTGCACCAGCGCCTGGTTGTAGATCAGGTAGGCGAGGTTGGTCGAGGCGTAGCCGGGGCCACCGTTGGTGGTGGTGAAGATTTCGGCGAAGACCGAGAGCAAAAAGATCGTTTCGATCATCACCACCACGGCAATCGGGCGGGCCAGGTGGGGCAGGGTCAGGTGCCAGAAGATCGCGATGGCGCCGGCACCGTCCAGGCGCGCGGCTTCTTTTTGTTCCTGGTCGAGGGACTGCATGGCGGTCATCAGCAGCAGGATGGCGAAGGGCAGCCACTGCCACGACACAATGATGATGATCGACAGCAATGGGTAGTGCGCCAGCCAGTCCACGGGTTCGGCGCCGAACAGCTTCCACACGGCGGCGAGAATCCCCGACACCGGGTGGAAAATCAGGTTCTTCCAGATCAGCGCACCGACGGTGGGCATGATGAAGAACGGCGAAATCAGCATCACCCGCACGATGCCGCGGCCCAGGAACTCACTGGCCTCCAGCAACGCGCTGATCAACACGCCGAACACCACGCTGATCAGCAGCACGCTGCCCACCAGTAACAGGGTGTTGGTGGCGCCAGGCAGGAAGCCCGAGTCGGTGATGAAGTAGGTGAAGTTTTCCAACCCCACGAATTGGTTTTCGCCAGGGTAGAGCAGGTTGTAGCGGATCAGCGAAAAGTACAGGGTCATGCCCAGTGGCACGATCATCCACAGCAGCAGCATGGCCACCGAGGGGCTGACAAGGAACCAGCCGGGGTTGGCCAGGCGGTTTTTGGGTGTTGTATTCATTAGGATCAAGACCAGTCGGGGGCATGCAAAACTAGAATCGGAGCGCGCTCAATGTGGGAGCTGGCTTGCCTGCGATGGCATCACATCGGTCTGGCTGACAGACCGAGTCGCCCGCATCGCAGGCAAGCCAGCTCCCACACAAAGCATTTATCGCGGTGATGCTGAGTTATTTGGGATAACCCGCCCGCTTCATCTCACGCTCGGTGGTGGTCTGCGCGGCGGTCAAGGCTTGGTCCACCGTTTGCTGACCGGTCAGCGCGCCCGAGAAGAACTTGCCGACCTGGGTACCAATCGCCTGGAATTCAGGAATGGTCACCAACTGGATACCGATATACGGCACCGGCTTGAGCGTCGGTTTGGTCGGGTCAGCGACTTTCAGCGATTCGAGGGTCACCTTGGCAAACGGTGCGGCTTTGAGGTATTCGTCGCTGTAGGTCGATTTGCGCGTGCCAGGCGGTACGTTGGCGATGCCGTCGGTCTTGGCTACCAGTTCGCCGTATTCCTTGGACGTTGCCCAGGTGGTGAACACCTTGGCGGCATCCTTGGCTTTGGAACTGGTCGGGATGGCCAGGCTCCAGGAGTACAGCCACGAGGTGCCCTTGTCGGTCTTCTCGTGCGGCGCGAAGGTGAAGCCGACACTGTCGGCGACTTTGCTCTGAGACTTGTCGGTGACGAACGAACCGGCCACGCTGGCGTCCACCCAGATCGCGCACTTGCCACTGTTGAACAGCGCGAGGTTCTCGTTGAAACCGTTGCTGGAAGCACCCGGCGGGCCGGATTTCTTCATGTTGTCGACGTAGAAGTTCAACGCGTCCTTCCATTCCGGACCGTTGAATTCCGGTTGCCATTTTTCATCGAACCAGCGCGCGCCGTAGCCGTTGGCCAGGGTGGTGATCAGCGCCATGTTCTCACCCCAGCCGGCTTTGCCACGCAGGCACAGGCCGTATTGCTCTTTGCTCTTGTCGGTGAGTTTGGCGGCGAATTCACCGATCTGAGTCCAGGTCGGGTGCTCGGGCATACTCAGCCCGGCGCCCTTGAACAGGTCGGTGCGGTAGTAGGTGATCGAGCTTTCGGCGTAGAACGGCAGGGCATACAACGAGCCTTTGACCGACAAGCCGTCACGCACCGAAGGGAACACGTCGTCGAGGTCATATGACGCCGGCAGGTCTTTCATCGGCTCCAGCCAACCCTTGGCGCCCCACAGTGCAGCTTCGTACATGCCGATGGTCAACACGTCAAACTGGCCGCCCTGGGTGGCGATGTCGGTGGTCAGGCGTTGGCGCAGCACGTTTTCTTCAAGCACCACCCAGTTCAGCTTGATGTCCGGGTGCTCGGTCTCGAAGGTTTTCGAGAGCTTCTGCATGCGGATCATGTCGCTGTTGTTGACGGTGGCAATGGTCAGGGTTTGCGCGCCAAAGCTGACGGCGCTGAGGGTCATGCAGGTGGTCATGCAGGTGGAGACAAGCAGTGCTTTTGCTGTGAACTTCATCGCGCACTCCATTTCCGTGCCCAGAGGGCTACAGAATGACAGTTATTGTTGTTGTGTCTTCCCACAAGGTGTCAGGAAGAGTGTGCGTTGATTACAGCCTTGAAATGGGCGTGTGACAAATCCTTGGGCACACTTGAGCTGATACTTTTTTGCACTCGGCAAGTCATGGGCTTAAACCATTAAGCCAGGTTCTGTTCGGTCAACCGTTGCACCGCCAGGCGTCGGTAGTGAGACGGCGTCATGCCCTTGAGCTGCTGGAAGCGCCGGTTAAAGTTGGAGATATTGTTAAAACCCGACTCAAAGCACACATCCGTCACCGCCTTGTCGCCATCGGCCAGCAGCTCGCAGGATTTGCTGATGCGCAGCCGGTTGACGAACTCGATGAAGGTGCGCCCGGTGGCCTGCTTGAACACGCGGGAAAAGTACGTGGGCTTCATCCCCAGGTGTTCGGCTACTTCTTCCAGCGACAATTCGCGGGCGTAGTGCGCAAAAATGTAGTCCACCGCGCGGTTGGTGCGGTCAATGCTGTGCTCGTCGGCCAGTTGCGGTGTGGTCACACCGGACAACAGTTGGTAGTCGTCACAGGCGCTCAACACCTCCAGCAGAATAAAGAAGTGCCCCAGGCGCGCTATACCTTGGGCGTCTTCGATGCGCTGCATCAAGGTCATGGCTTGGGCGATGGTTTTTTTGCAACGGAACTCGATGCCGTACTGCGCCCGTTCCAGCATCGGCGCCAGCGTCTTGAGTTCGGCAAACACGGGGCTGCCCTGTTCAAACAGTTCGTCGGTGAAATTCACCAGCATGTCGCGCTTGGGCACCACCTCGTCTTCCTCCACCTGGCTGATCCAGTTGTGGGGCAGGTTGGGGCCGGTAAGGAATAGGCTTTCGGGGTAGAAGTTACCGATGTAGTCGCCGATAAACACTTTGCCCGAGCTGGCGACGATCAGGTGCAGCTCGTATTCCTTGTGGAAGTGCCAGCGCACCAACGGGCAGGGGAAACCATGCTGGCGATAGATGATGGACAGACCGTTGTGATCGTCCATCAACTCGTAGGAAGGGTCGGTAATGCGCATTGCTCGGGTCATGCTGCCGTCGCTTTATTGTGGTTGCTGCGTAGGATAATGCCCCCTTGCGCGCAACCTCGCTAGCGTCATCCTTTATACGCTGCGGTTTTTTGCCTCGATCCACTGCGACATGTACTGGGTACTTTTATGCGCATGGTGACGCAGCATGCTGCCGGTGAAGTTGTCCCGGCGATGGGCGGCGAGGCGGCTGCGGCAGTGTTCCAGGCAAGCCACCAGGGCGGGGCCATGCAGGCTCTGGTCGTAGCGCCGAGCCAGCAATCGGCGGCCGTCTTGCTGGGCCTGGGTCCAACGCTCGCGGTCTTGATACAGCGCTACGGCGGCAGCGGCCAGGGCCTCGGCACTTTGCTCGATGGTACCGGGCCATGGCTGATCGTCGCCCATGGCCTCGGCGCCAATCGGCGTGGTGATGTTTGGCGTGCCGCAGAGCATGGCATCCATCAGTTTGCCCTTGATGCCGGCGCCGAAACGCAGTGGCGCCAGGCAGATACGGGCCGCGGCCATGACCTGCAGCGCATCTTCAGCCCAATTCATCACGTGAAAACCCTGCACCGGGTTGTGCAGGGCGGTGGCCTTGGGGGGCGTGTAGGCACCGTAGATATGCAGCTGTGCGCCCGGCAGTTGCTGGCGGATCAACGGCCACAAACTGCTCTTCATCCACAGCACCGCATCCCAATTGGGCGCGTGGCGGAAATTGCCGATGCTCAGGAAGTGCGCGCGGTCTTCAAACGGCGCAAAGGCTTCAACCGGTGGTTCCAGCATCAATGGGCACCAGTGGAGCAGGGCGGCCGGCACCTTGAATTGTTCGGTGAGCAGGCGGATTTCCACATCGGAAATCATCAGGCTGATATCACAGCGGTAAATGGCGGCGATCTCGCGCTTGGCGAGGTCGGTGTCGGCCATCCACTGGAACGCTTCCTGCAGGGCCGGCTTGAACAGTGCGCTGAAGTCGTCACTGTCGGGGTGAGCCTTGAGGTGGGCCTTGAAACGCTGATGGCGTGCATCGCGCAGGCTTTGCAAATCGGAGGTTTCAAGCACGCGCAGGGCATCGGGGCAGCATTGCTCCACACGCCAGCCGAACTGTTCTTCCATCATAAAACGGTCGAACAACACGATATCCGGGGCTAACGCGCGGATAAAATCGTCGAAGCTGCTGTTGTTGAGCTCGATGGCGCACTCGGCGATACCCAGGGCAGGCAAGTCGGCCTTGTGTTCACCAATAGTCGCCGGGCTACTGAAGGTAATGTCCCAACCCTGGTCCAGGAAGCTCTGCAGAATCTGCATCATATGCCCGCCGGCGGCTGAGGAGCGGGGCTCCGGCCAGACATAACCTATGACCAGGACTTTGGTGGCGGGCTGATTCATCTAAAGCAGATCCTTGAAGGGCGGGCAAAAAACGCGCAATTAAACCACACCTGCGGGGCATGACAATTTGTGTCCGGTGGTAGGTAGTCACTGCACTTTGTGGTTAACTTCGGCCTCTCGAATTCGTTTAACCAAAACCCAGCATAAGGATTCCGTTCATGGCTCAAGTCACCCTTCGTGGTAACCCTGTCCAGGTTGAAGGCGAATTGCCGAAAACCGGTTCCACCGCTCCAGAATTCAATCTTGTCGCCGTCGACCTGTCAGAGGCGACCCTGGAAACGTTCGCCGGCAAGCGCAAAGTGCTGAACATCTTCCCAAGCGTCGACACCCCGACCTGTGCCACTTCGGTACGCAAATTCAACGCCCAGGCCAACGACGTGAGCAACACCGTTGTACTGTGCATCTCCTCTGACCTGCCGTTTGCCCAGAAGCGCTTCTGCGGCACCGAAGGCCTGGACAACGTGCTGAGCCTGTCGGACTTTCGCAACGCCGACTTCGCCGTAGACTACGGCGTATCCCTGGCCGATGGCCCGCTGCAAGGCCTGACCGCCCGTGCCGTGGTGGTACTGGACGAAAACAACAACGTGCTGCACAGCGAACTGGTGCCTGAAATCGGCCAAGAGCCAAACTACGAAGCAGCCCTGGCTGTTTTGAAGTAACTGTTTCGGCGCATTACTGTCATTTTGCAGTAGCACGCTTGATGCAAGATTGCGGCCTGGCCTAGTCCAGGCCGTTTTTATTTGCGGCTCAAACGCTTAGCGAAATAGCCAACGGACTAAGCTCAGAAGTTAAAAGTTGTAATCCAAGGTAAATAGCCGGTAAAGGCGCTTTTCTTAATGCGCCCCAGTGCTTATCTTTCAGCCTCCCAAAGAAGAAGCTCTCGCGCCCAATGGTTGATCACTCCATGCAATCCTCCCCCCGCAATTCCCGCCGCTGGCTGTTCGGCCTGCTCGTGCTGTTGGTTATCGCCGGCCTGTGCTGGAAATTCTGGCCCGCAGGCCATACAGATGCCAGCGCGCAGAAACCGGCCGGGCATACCGGCAAGACGGGGATGGCGCGCCCAGGTTTCGGGGGTTCCACCGGCCCGATCCCGGTGCGCGTGGCGCCAGCGGTACTGGGCGAGTTCCCGGTGTACTACAAGGCCTTGGGCACGGTGACCGCGCTCAACACCATTAATGTACGCAGCCGGGTGGGCGGTGAGCTGGTCAAGATCGCGTTTGAAGAGGGTCAGATGGTCAAGGCAGGCGACCTGCTCGCGGAGATCGACCCGCGTAGCTACCAGAACGCCTTGCTCCAGGCCCAAGGCACGCTCTTGCAGAACCAGGCCCAACTGAAAAACGCCCAGGTTGACGTGCAACGTTACCGTGACCTGTATGCCCAGGACAGTATCGCCAAACAGACCCTGGACACCGCCGAAGCCCTGGTCATGCAGTACCAAGGCACGGTCAAGACCAACCAGGGCGCGGTAGACGACGCCAAGCTTAACCTCGAATTCACCAAGATCCGCGCGCCGATCAGCGGCCGCGTCGGCCTGCGTCAGGTTGACGTCGGTAACCTGGTGGCGGCCAACGACACCACCTTCCTGGCGGTGATCACCCAGACCCAGCCGATCAGCGTGGTCTTCACGCTGCCGGAAAACACCCTCGATACCGTACTCACCCGTTACCACGCCGGCAACAAGCTGCCCGTTGAAGCCTGGGACCGTGGCGACGTGAAGCAGCAGGCGGTCGGCGTGTTGCAGAGCCTGGACAACCAGATCGACGTGACCACCGGCACACTCAAATTCAAAGGCCGTTTCGATAACAAGGACCAGGCGCTGTTCCCCAACCAGTTCGTTAACGTGCACCTGTTGGCCGACACCTTGCACAACGTGGTGCTGGCGCCGTCCGCGGCGATCCAGTTCGGTAACAGCGGCACCTTCGTCTACAAGCTCGACGGTGACAAAAAGGTCAAGATGCAGCCGTTGGTGGTCGGTGATACCGATGGCGATAACACCGTCATCAAGGAAGGCCTGGTGGCCGGTGACCGCGTGGTCCTGGAAGGCACTGATCGCCTCAAGGACGGCAGCGACATTGAAGTGGTCAACGACAGCAGCGAAGTGCCGACCACGCCGACCGAACACCTGCAAGGCAAGCCTGCGGCAAAAGGGGAGACCGGCGCTAACGCCGGCAAGGCGCAAAAGGTCGGTTCATGAACCTGTCGCGACTGTTTATCCTTCGCCCGGTTGCCACCACGCTGAGCATGCTGGCCATTGTTCTGGCCGGCATTATTTCTTACCGTTTGTTGCCGGTCTCGGCCTTGCCCCAGGTGGACTACCCGACCATCCGGGTGATGACCCTGTACCCCGGCGCCAGCCCGGACGTGATGACCAGCGCAGTGACTGCGCCGCTGGAGCGTCAGTTCGGGCAAATGCCCGGCCTCACACAGATGGCGTCGACCAGTTCGGGCGGCGCCTCGGTGCTGACCCTGCGCTTTAACCTCGACATCAACATGGATGTCGCCGAGCAACAGGTGCAGGCCGCGATCAACGCCGCGACCAACCTGTTGCCCAAGGATTTGCCGGCGCCGCCGGTGTACAACAAGGTCAACCCGGCAGATACCCCGGTGCTGACCCTGGCAATTACCTCCAAGACCATGTTGCTGCCCAAGCTCAACGACTTGGTTGACACGCGTATGGCGCAAAAAATTGCCCAGATCAGCGGCGTCGGCATGGTCAGCATCGCCGGTGGCCAGCGCCAGGCCGTGCGTATCAAGGTCAACCCCGAGGCCCTGGCGGCCAACGGCTTGAACCTGTCGGACGTGCGCACCCTGATCGCCGCCTCCAACGTCAACCAGCCCAAGGGTAACTTTGACGGCCCCACACGGGTATCGATGCTCGATGCCAACGACCAGTTGGTCTCGCCCGAGCAATACGCCGAACTCATATTGGCCTACAACAATGGCGCGCCGCTGCGCCTCAAAGACGTGGCACAGATCGTTGACGGCGCCGAAAACGAGCGCCTCGCTGCCTGGGCCAATGAAAACCAGGCCGTGCTGCTCAACATCCAGCGCCAGCCCGGCGCCAACGTGATCGAGGTAGTGGACCGTATCAAGGCGCTGCTGCCGAGCATCACCGATAACCTGCCGGCGGGCCTGGATGTGACGGTGCTTACCGACCGTACCCAGACCATTCGGGCCTCGGTGAAAGACGTACAGCACGAATTGCTGATCGCCATTGCCCTGGTGGTGATGGTGACGTTCCTGTTCCTGCGCCGGGTCAGTGCCACGATCATTCCGTCGATCGCCGTGCCGCTGTCGCTGGTGGGCACCTTTGGCGTGATGTACCTGGCAGGCTTCTCCATCAACAACCTGACGCTGATGGCCCTGACCATCGCCACCGGGTTTGTGGTGGACGATGCCATCGTGATGCTGGAGAACATCTCGCGCTACATCGAGGAAGGCGAGACGCCCATGGCGGCGGCGCTCAAGGGCGCCAAGCAAATCGGGTTCACCCTGATTTCCCTGACCCTGTCGCTGATCGCGGTACTCATTCCGCTGCTGTTCATGGCCGATGTGGTCGGGCGGCTGTTCCGCGAATTTGCCATCACCCTGGCGGTGGCGATCCTGATTTCCCTGGTGGTGTCCCTGACCCTGACGCCGATGATGTGCGCGCGCTTGCTCAAGCGCGAACCCAAGGAAGAAGAACAAGGTCGTTTCTACAAGGCCAGCGGCGCCTGGATCGATTGGTTGATCGAAGCCTACGGGCGCAAATTGCAGTGGGTGCTCAAGCACCAGCCGTTGACCCTGCTGGTGGCCATCGCCACCTTGGGCCTAACCGTGGTGCTGTACCTGGTGGTGCCCAAGGGCTTTTTCCCGGTACAGGATACCGGGGTGATCCAGGGCATATCGGAAGCACCGCAGTCGATTTCGTTTGCCGCCATGAGCCAGCGCCAGCAGGAATTGGCCAAGGTGATCCTGGCCGACCCATCGGTTGAAAGCCTGTCGTCCTATATCGGTGTGGATGGTGATAACGCCACTCTCAATAGCGGCCGTTTGCTGATCAACCTCAAGGCCCACGGCCTGCGCGACGTGAGCGCGGCCCAGGTCATCACGCGCCTGCAACCGCAGATCGACAAGCTGGTGGGCATTCGCCTGTTCATGCAGCCGGTGCAGGACCTGACCATTGAAGACCGCGTGAGCCGCACCCAGTACCAGTTCAGCATGTCCTCGCCGGACGCCGACCTGCTGGCGCTGTGGAGCGACAAGCTGGTGCACGCCTTGCGCCAGTTGCCGGAACTCACCGATGTGGCCAGCGACCTGCAGGACAAGGGCCTGCAAGTGTTCCTGGTGATCGACCGTGACGCCGCCTCGCGGCTGGGCGTGAGTGTGTCAACCATCACCGACGCACTCTATGACGCTTTCGGCCAGCGGCAGATTTCCACCATCTACACCCAGGCCAGCCAGTACCGTGTGGTATTGCAGGCCCAGTCCGGTGAAACCCTGGGGCCGGCGGCACTCAACCAGATCCATGTGAAAACCACCGACGGCGGCCAGGTGCGGTTGTCGAGCCTGGCGCATGTGGAGCAGCGTCAGGCGCAACTGGCAATCGCGCATATCGGCCAATTCCCGGCGGTGATGATGTCGTTCAACCTGGCCCCTGGCGTCGCGCTGGGCAAAGGCGTGGAGCTGATCAACCAGACCCAGAAGGACATCGGCATGCCGGTGGGCGTGCAGACCCAGTTCCAGGGCGCGGCCCAGGCGTTCGAAGCCTCGCTGTCGAGCACTTTGCTGCTGATCCTGGCGGCGGTGGTGACCATGTACATCGTGCTCGGCGTGTTGTATGAGAGTTACATTCACCCGATCACGATTCTCTCCACGTTGCCATCCGCCGCAGTCGGCGCCTTGCTCGCGTTGCTGCTCAGTGGCAATGACCTGGGCATGATCGCGATCATCGGCATTATCCTGCTGATCGGTATCGTCAAAAAGAACGCGATAATGATGATCGACTTTGCCCTCGACGCCGAACGCAACCAGGGCCTGGACCCGCAAACGGCAATTTATCAGGCGGCGTTGCTGCGTTTTCGGCCGATTTTGATGACCACCCTGGCCGCCTTGTTTGGTGCGGTGCCATTGATGCTGGCCACGGGTTCCGGCGCGGAGTTGCGCCAACCGCTGGGCCTGGTGATGGTCGGCGGCCTGCTGGTGAGCCAGGTGCTGACGCTGTTCACTACGCCGGTGATCTACCTGTATTTCGACCGCCTGGGCCGTCGCTGGCGCAAAGAGCCACAAAGCCTGGAGCCGGCTGAGTCATGAACCTGTCCGGACCTTTCATTCGCCGGCCGGTAGCCACCATGCTGCTGAGCCTGGCGATTATGTTGCTCGGTGGCGTGAGCTTCAACTTGCTGCCGGTGTCGCCGTTGCCGCAGATCGACTTCCCGGTGATCGTGGTGTCGGCCAGTTTGCCCGGCGCCAGCCCCGAGGTCATGGCGTCTACCGTGGCGACGCCGCTGGAACGCTCATTCGGCGCGATTGCCGGCATCACCACCATGAGCAGTTCGTCGAGCCAGGGCTCTACGCGGGTGATTCTGGCATTCGACTCCGACCGTGATATCAACGGTGCGGCGCGGGAAGTGCAGGCGGCCATCAATGCATCGCGCAACCTGCTGCCCAGTGGCATGCGCAGCATGCCGACCTACAAGAAGATCAACCCGTCCCAGGCACCGATCATGGTGTTGTCACTGACCTCCGACGTGTTGCAAAAGGGCGAACTGTACGACCTGGCCTCCACCATTCTTTCGCAAAGCCTGTCCCAGGTGCCGGGGGTAGGCGAAGTGCAGATCGGTGGCAGCTCCTTGCCGGCAGTGCGCATCGAGTTGGAACCCAAGGCCCTGGACCAATATGGCGTGGCCCTGGACGATGTGCGCAATACCATCGCCAATGCCAACCAGCGGCGGCCCAAGGGCTCCCTGGAAGACAGCGAGCGTAACTGGCAGATCCAGGCCAATGACCAGCTGGAAAAGGCCAAGGACTACGAGCCGCTGCTGATCCGCTACCAGAACGGCGCGGCCTTGCGCCTGGGGGATGTCGCCAAGATCAGCGATGGCGTGGAAGACCGCTACAACAGCGGCTTCTTCAACAATGATTCGGCGGTGCTGCTGGTCATCAACCGCCAGTCCGGCGCCAACATTATCGAGACCGTCCGGCAGATCAAGGCCCAGTTGCCGGCGTTGCAGGCGGTGCTGCCGTCCAGCGTCAAGCTCAACCTGGCCATGGACCGTTCGCCGGTGATCACCGCGACCCTGCATGAAGCCGAGATGACCCTGCTGATTGCCGTGGCCCTGGTGGTGCTGGTGGTGTACCTGTTCCTGGGTAACTTCCGCGCTTCGTTGATCCCGACCCTGGCGGTGCCGGTGTCGCTGGTCGGCACCTTTGCGGTGATGTACCTGTTTGGTTTTTCGTTGAACAATTTTTCGCTGATGGCGTTGATCCTGGCCACCGGCTTGGTGGTGGACGACGCCATCGTGGTGCTGGAAAACATTTCCCGGCATATCGACGACGGCGTGCCGCCGATGAAGGCGGCGTACCTGGGCGCCGAGGAAGTGGGCTTTACCTTGCTGTCGATGAACGTGTCGCTGGTGGCGGTGTTCCTGTCCATCCTGTTTATGGGCGGCATCGTCACCAACCTGTTCCGTGAGTTTTCCATCACCTTGTCGGCGGCGATCATAGTGTCGCTGATCGTCTCGCTGACCTTGACCCCGATGCTCTGCGCGCGCTGGCTCAAACCGCACGTCAAAGGGCACATGACCGGTTTGCAGCGCTGGAGCCAGAAGGTCAACGACCGCATGGTTGCAGCCTACGCCACCAGCCTGGACTGGGTGCTGCGCCATCGCCGCCTGACCCTGCTGAGCCTGTTGATCACCGTGGGCGTGAACATCGCGCTGTACGTGGTAGTGCCGAAAACCTTCATGCCGCAGCAGGACACCGGGCAGTTGATCGGTTTTGTGCGCGGCGATGACGGGCTGTCGTTCAATGTGATGCAGCCAAAAATGGAAACCTTCCGCAAGGCGGTCCTCAAAGACCCGGCGGTGCTCAGCGTGGCCGGCTTTATCGGTGGCAACAATGGCACTAACAATGCGGTGATGCTGGTGCGCCTCAAGCCGATTGCCGAACGCAAGCTCTCGGCCCAGGCAGTGATCGAGCGTCTGCGCAAGGAAGTGCCACTGGTGCCGGGCGGTCGGCTGTTCCTGATGGCCGACCAGGACCTGCAATTTGGTGGCAGCCGTGACCAGACCAGCGCCCAATACTCCTACATCCTGCAAAGCGGCGACCTGGCTGCGTTGCGCTTGTGGTACCCGAAAGTGGTCGCTGCCATGCGCGAGCTACCGGAGCTGACCGCCATCGACGCCCGCGAAGGTCGCGGTGCGGCGCAGGTGACGCTGGTGGTCGACCGCGACCAGGCCAAGCGCCTGGGCATCGACATGAGCATGGTCACCTCGGTGTTGAACAACGCCTACAGTCAGCGGCAGATTTCTACTATCTATGACAGCCTCAACCAGTATCAGGTGGTGATGGAGGTCAACCCGAAATACGCCCAGGACCCGATCACCTTGAACCAGATGCAGGTGATCACCTCCACGGGCGCGCGGGTGCCGTTGTCGACCATTGCCCATTACGAAAACAGCCTGGCCGACGACCGTGTCAGCCATGAAGGCCAGTTTGCCTCGGAAAATATTGCCTTCGACATGTCGCCCGGCGTAACGGTGGAGCAGGGCACGGCCGCTATCGAGCGGGCGATTGCCAAGGTCGGTTTGCCCGAAGACGTGATCGCCAAGATGGCCGGCACCGCCGATGCGTTTGCGGCGACCCAGAAGGGCCAGCCGTTCATGATTCTTGGCGCGCTGGTGGCGGTGTACCTAGTGTTGGGCATTCTGTATGAAAGCTATATTCACCCGCTGACCATCCTGTCGACCTTGCCGTCGGCCGGTGTCGGCGCGCTGCTGTCGATCTACCTGCTGGGCGGTGAATTCAGCCTGATATCCCTGCTCGGTCTGTTCCTGCTGATCGGCGTGGTGAAGAAGAATGCGATCCTGATGATCGACCTGGCGCTGCAGCTGGAGCGCCACGATGGCATGAGCCCGTTGGAGTCGATCCGCAGCGCCTGCCTGTTGCGCCTGCGGCCGATCCTGATGACCACGCTCGCCGCGATCCTCGGCGCCTTGCCGTTGTTGCTCGGTTCCGGCGATGGCGCCGAAATGCGCCAGCCGCTGGGCCTGACCATTATCGGTGGGCTGGTGTTCAGCCAGATCCTGACCCTTTACACCACTCCGGTGGTTTACCTTTATCTTGACCGCGCGCGCCATCGCTTCAACGCCTGGCGTGGCGTGCGTACCGATGCTGCCTTGGATACTGCGCTATGACCGATTCAACGAATGCCCAGACACTGTGGCGAGGGAGCTTGCTCCCGCTGGGCTGCGCAGCGGCCCCAGACAGTCGACCTCGCCACGCCACACGTATCGGCAAGGGTGTGAAGGGGGTAACGATGCTGTTGTGCGGCGCCTTGCTCAGCGCCTGCGCCATCGGCCCGGATTACAAGCGCCCGGAGGTGGTCGAACCCGCGCAGTTCAAGCAAGCCCAGGGCTGGCGCCAGGCCAACCCAAGCGATTCCCTGGCCCGTGGCGCCTGGTGGGAGTTGTACGGTGACCGTCAACTTAACGAGCTGGTCACGCGCCTCAATAACTCCAACCAGACCGTGGCCCAGGCCGAAGCGCGCTTCCGCCAGGCCCAGGCCCAGGTGCGCAGCGCACGCGGGGCGTTTTTCCCAACGGTGGACTTCAGTGCCGGTAAAACCCGTGCCAGTCAGGGCACCGGCAGCAGTAACGCCAGCCTCAGCAGTTCCAGCAGTGGTATTCGTGACACGCTCAATACCCAGTTGGGCGTGAGTTGGGAGGCCGATGTGTGGGGCAAGTTGCGCCGTGGTCTTGAAGCGAATGAGGCGACGGCTGAGGCCAGTTCCGCGGATCTGGCGGCGATGCGTTTGAGCCAGCAGTCGGAGTTGGTGCAGGACTATCTGCAACTGCGCGTGATGGACGAGCAGACACGTTTGCTGCAGGCCACGCTGGAGACTTATCAGCGCTCCCTGAAGATGACTGAAAACCAGTACCGGGCGGGGGTTTCCGACAAAGCCGCGATTGCTCAGGCACAGACCCAACTGAAGACGACCCAGGCCAGTTTGATCGACTTGATCTGGCAGCGTGCGCAGTTGGAAAACGCCATCGCAGTGTTGATCGGCGAAGCGCCGGCCAACTTCAATCTGGCGGTGAGCAAAGACATACCTGCCTTGCCGCAGATTCCGCTGAGTGTGCCATCGCAATTGCTGGAGCGGCGCCCGGACATTGCGTCGGCGGAGCGCTCAGTGATTGCGGCCAACGCGAATATCGGTGTGGCCAAGGCGGCTTATTACCCGGACCTGACCTTGAGCCTGGCGGGCGGGTACTCCAGCAGCACCTATGCTGATTGGATCAGTTTGCCGAACCGGTTCTGGTCGGTGGGGCCCAAGCTTGCGATGACCTTGTTTGACGGTGGGCAGCGTTCGGCTGAGGTCGACCGTAGTGTGGCGTCTTATGACGAGACGGTGGCCAAGTACCGCCAGACCGTACTGGATGGTTTCCGCGAAGTGGAAAACTATATGGTGCAGTTGAAGGTGCTGGAAGATGAGGCGGTGGTCAGCAATGAAGCCCTGGAGGCCGCGCGTGAGTCCCTGCGCTTGACGCAGAATCAGTACAAGGCCGGGTTGATCGCCTACCTGGATGTGGTGACGGTGCAGGCCACTGCGTTGAGCAATGAGCGCACGGTCTTGACCCTGTTGCAGACGCGGTTGGTGGCAAGTGTGCAGTTGATTGCGGCGTTGGGTGGCGGCTGGGACGGGCAGACGTCTTTGGCTGAGAAGCAGTGACTGAGTAGCTATTAAAAACAACTCAAGCACCTTCCCAATCAAGGCTGGGCACTGTCACTGTGGCGAGGGAGCTTGCTCCCGCTGGGCTGCGCAACAGCCCCATAACACTTGCGGGCGCTGCGCACCCGAGCGGGAGCAAGCACCCTCGCCACAACAGCCCGCACTTGTTACTCCTCGGCACATTGCTGATCAAAATCCGCCCGCGCCTGTTCAATCGCCCACGGCCTGATTTTCAAGCAGATGATCCTGCTCAGCGGGCTGAAGCAGGTGGCATTTCAAGGTCAGTAGATTGGCGTCAAAATGCCACTAATGGCCCCGTGATAATTAATCAAACCGACAATAATTATTCTCGCTACAATCGCCGGCTTTGCCACTTGGCACGGGCGTTTTCAGGCCCGTCAGTCTTGAGAAGTCCCATGCTGATCGGTAGTTATTCCCCCTCTCTGGTCGTCATCTCCCTGTGCGTCGCGATCCTGGCGTCCTATACCGCGCTGGACTTGGCCGGCCGTATTGCGACCGCCAGGGGCCGCGCAGCGTACATGTGGATGACCGGCGGGGCATTGGCCATGGGCGTGGGCGTTTGGTCCATGCACTTTATCGGCATGCTGGCGTTGCGCCTGCCCTTTGCCCTCGGGTTTGACCTGGGTATCACCGCGCTGTCGTTATTGATCGCCGTGTTATCCAGTGGCTTTGCACTGTGGCTGGTCAGCCAGCCACGTCTGCCGGCTTGGCAGTTGGCATTTGGCGCGTTGGTGATGGGGGCTGGTATTGCCTGCATGCACTACACCGGCATGGCCGCGATGCGCATGACCCCGGGCATCGATTACGACCCCGCCCTGTTTGGCGCCTCATTGTTGATCGCCGTGCTGGCGTCCGGCGCGGCCTTGTGGATCGCTTTCAACTTGCGGCGCAACACGCCTTACGTACGCCTGGCGCGGGGGGGCGCCGCGGTGGTGATGGGCATTGCGATCGTTGGTATGCACTACACCGGCATGGCTGCCGCGCGTTTTGATGACAACAGTTTCTGCGGCGCCGCGCTGACGGGCCTGAGTGGCAAGGGCCTGGATAACCTGGTGCTGGTCACTTCGCTGGCGGTCTTGATCATCGCGTTATTGACCTCATTGCTCGACGCCCGGCTTGAAGCCCGCACTGCCGTGCTCGCAGACTCACTGACCCTGGCCAACCAGGAACTCACCCATCTGGCCCTGCATGACATGCTCACCGGGCTGCCTAATCGCACCTTGCTCGCCGACCGCATTCAACAAGCCATACAGGCGGTCAGGGAGCAGGGTGGTTGTTTTGCGTTGATGTTTATCGACCTGGACGGTTTCAAGCCGGTCAATGATGCATTTGGCCACCACATGGGTGACCAATTGCTGCGCGAGGTGGGTTTGCGTCTGCGCGAGGACCTGCGCAGCCAGGACACCTTGGCGCGCATCGGTGGCGATGAGTTTGTGCTGCTGGTGCAGTTGACCCAGCCGGACGACGCCATGGGCTTGGCCGAGCGCCAGGTTGGCTTGATCAACCGTACGTTCAAGGTAGCCGAGCATGAACTGAAGATTTCCGCGAGCATCGGCATTGCCATGTTCCCCGGTAACGGCGTTAACCCTCAGGAACTGCTGATGAACGCTGATGCCGCCATGTACCACGCCAAGGGCATGGGCAAGAACGGTTACAGCTTCTTTGATGTGTCGATGAACACCAATGCGCGCAAACAGCTGCAGTTGTTGCAGGACCTGCGCAACGCCGTTGAGCACCAACAGTTCCGCCTGTACTACCAGCCCAAGTTCGACGCGCTCAGCGGTATTGCGGTCGGCGCCGAAGCTTTGTTGCGTTGGGAGCACCCGCAACAGGGGCTGTTGTTGCCGGCGATGTTCATCGAGCTGGCGGAAAAAACCGGGTTGATTATTCCCATCGGCGAGTGGGTGCTCAACGAGGCTTGCCGCCAGATGGCTGTCTGGTACGCGCAGGGTTATGAAGACTGGCGCATTGCAGTCAACCTGTCGGCGTTGCAGTTCTGCCATGCAGGGTTGGTTAAAAGTGTCGCGCAGGCGCTGGAGCGTCACCGCTTGCCGGCCAACAGCCTGACCCTGGAAATCACCGAAACCACTGCCATGAGCGATGCCGATGCGAGCATGACGGTGCTGCAGCAACTGTCGGACATGGGCGTGGACCTGTCCATAGACGACTTCGGCACCGGTTATTCGAGCCTGATGTACCTCAAACGGTTGCCCGCCAACGAGCTGAAGATCGACCGCGGGTTTGTGCGCGACCTTGAACACGACAGCGACGACGCCGCCATCGTCTCGGCCATTGTCGCCCTCGGCCAGGCGCTAGGGCTGCGCATTGTCGCCGAAGGCGTGGAGACCGATGTGCAGCAAAGTTTCCTCACCCGGCTGGGGTGCAACGCGCTGCAAGGCTACTTGCTGGGCCACCCATTGCCGGCCGAGGGGTTCATGGCCGATATCCAGCGCGCCGAAGACGCCTTGGCGCCTGACAAAAGCCATGGATGACGGGTATTCTTGGATCCAACCTTAAACCGTTGGTTTATTCAGGAGACCGCACGCATGGACAAAGTCGTCATTATCACTGGAGGCAGCCGTGGTATCGGCGCTGAGACGGCCTTGCTGGCTGCACGCCAGGGCTACCGCATTTGCATCAACTACCAGTCTGATGAGGCAGCGGCCCAGCGTGTGCTGGACCAGGTGCGCGCCTTGGGTGCACAGGCCATTGCGGTGCGGGCCGATGTCAGCATCGAGGATGAAGTGATCGCATTGTTCAATCGCGTTGATGCCGAGCTTGGGCGCGTGACGGCACTGGTCAACAACGCCGGCACCGTGGGGCACAAGTCGCGGGTCGATGAAATGTCCGAGTTCCGCATCCTCAAAATCATGAAGACCAATGTGCTGGGGCCGATCCTGTGTGCCAAGCAAGCGGTGCTGCGCATGTCGCCCAGGCATGGCGGGCAGGGCGGCAGCATCGTCAACGTGTCGTCGGTAGCCGCGCGCCTGGGTTCGCCGGGCGAATATGTCGACTATGCCGCGTCCAAGGGCGCGCTGGATACCTTCACCATCGGCCTGTCCAAAGAGGTGGCGGGTGAAGGGATCCGTGTCAACGCGGTGCGCCCTGGCTACATCTTTACCGACTTCCATGCCCTGAGCGGCGACCCGGACCGAGTCAGCAAGCTGGAGTCCGGCATCCCCATGGCCCGTGGCGGGCGCCCGGATGAAGTGGCGGAGGCGATTATCTGGTTGTTGTCGGACAAGGCTTCGTATACCACTGGCACTTTTCTGGATTTGGGCGGTGGCCGTTGAGTCTTTAGCGCCAGTCAAGGCGCCATCGCGGGCAAGCCCGGCTCCCACAGTGGAACGCATTTCACTGTGGGAGCCGGGCTTGCCCGCGATGGCGTCAGATAAGGCAACAACCGAGCCTAGAAGGACCGCACAATGCGCCCGAGTGTTTCCATGGCCTTTTCCGATGCCTCGGTCCACGGGCTGCCGTAGTTCAAGCGAATGCAATTTCTGAAGCGCTGGGTCGCCGAAAAAATCGGCCCCGGCGCAATGCTGATGCCCTGGGCCAGGGCCATTTGGAACAGCTTCAACGAATCGGTTTGCTCCGGCAGTTCCAGCCACAGGAAATAGCCGCCAGCCGGCTGGCTGACCCGCGTCTGTGCCGGGAAATAGCGCGCGATGGCGGCCAGCATGGCGCTCTGCTGTTCTTCCAGGGCGTAGCGCAATTTACGCAGGTGCCGGTCATAGCCGCCGTGTTGCAGGTAGTCCGCAATCGCCGCCTGGGCCGGCATCGAGGGGCACAGCGAAGTCATCAGCTTCAGGCGTTCAACCTTCTGCGCATAGCGCCCGGCCGCGACCCAGCCGACGCGATAGCCAGGTGCCAGGCTCTTGGCAAAGGAGCCGCAGTGCATCACCAGACCTTCGGTGTCGAAGGCCTTGGCCGGTTTTGGCGCGTGCTGCCCGTAATACAACTCGGCGTATACATCGTCCTCGATCATCGGCACTTGATAGCTGCGCAGCAGTTCCACCAGCGCCTGTTTTTTCGCCTCTGGCAGCGTGGCGCCCATGGGGTTCTGGAAGCTGGTCATGGTCCAGCAGGCTTTGATCGGGTAGCGCTCAAGGGTTTGCGCCAGGGCATTGAGGTCGATGCCATCGCGCGGGTGTACAGGGATTTCCACCGCCTTGAGCTTCAGGCGTTCGAGCACTTGCAGGCAGGCATAGAACGCCGGGGCTTCGATAGCGACCAGGTCGCCCGGCTCGGTCACCGCTTGCAGGCACAGGTTCAGCGCTTCCAGGGCGCCGTTGGTGATCAGCAGCTCTTCCATCGGCAGCATCAGGCCGCCCACCATGTAGCGCAGGGCGATCTGCCGGCGCAGTTGCGGGTTACCCGGTGACATGTCGGTGACGACAAGGCGCGGGTCCATCTCACGGCCGGCACTGGCCAACGAGCGCGCCAGGCGTGGCAGCGGGAACAACATGGGGCTGGGGAAGGCCGAGCCGAACGGTACGGTGTTGGGGTCTTTGATGGAGTCGAGCACTGAGAACACCAACTCACTCACATCGACTTCGGTGGACTCGTGCACCTGTTCACTCACCACCGGCTCGGAAAACGGGCTGGGCGCGTGAGTGTTGACGAAGTAGCCGGAGCGCGGCCGCGCACGAATCAGGCCACGGCGTTCGAGCAGGTAGTAAGCCTGGAACACCGTGGACGGGCTGACCCCATAGGTCTGGCTGGCATAGCGCACTGAGGGCACTCGCTGGCCAGGGCCGAGGACGCCGGAGCGAATCAGTTCTGCGATGTCGTCGGCAAATTTTTCGTAGCGTTTCATGGCGGCCTGATTAACGTTCCAATAGTGTTCGCAGGGCAAAATGTGGGAGCTGGCTTGCCTGCGATGACGGTGGCACATTCAACATCATCCGTGCCAGACCGGGCGCCATCGCAGGCAAGCCAGCTCCCACACTTGATCTTCTGTGTGTGTTGGATATCAACGATTCAACGGCGCCACAAAGCGACTGTCCGCTGCACTGTAAATCCACGGTTCATCCACATCCACAACCTTGAAGCGCAAGGTCTGCGAGCTGCTCGCCGGTTTATCGGCCAGCAACGCCACCGACACCGGCACATCGCTGATTTCCCCCGGCGCCAGGCTGAGCCGGGTCTTGCCTTGCAACTGGAAGCCCTCGGCGTCCACCAGTTCCAGGCGGTAATCCTGGCGCTGCTGGGTCTTGTTGATGACCTTCAAGCTGTAGATGTTTTCGATCAGCCCCTGGCTGTTTTCACGGAACATGCCACGGTCCTTGGTCACGTCCAGCGACACCATTGGTCGTTCAATCAAGGCCACCACCAAGGCGGCGATCATCACCAGCAGCACGGCACTGTAGCCGATCAGGCGTGGCCTGAGCAGGTGCGTTTTGCCACCTTGCAGTTGATGTTCGCTGGTATAGCTGACGAGACCACGGGCATAGCCCATCTTGTCCATGATCGAATCGCAGGCGTCGATGCATGCGGCGCAGCCAATGCATTCCATTTGCAGGCCATCGCGGATATCGATGCCGGTGGGGCACACTTGCACGCACAGTTGGCAGTCGATGCAATCCCCCAGGCCAACCTGCGCCGGTTTCACCTCGCGTTTGCGCGGGCCTCGGCTTTCGCCACGCGCCGCGTCGTAGGAAATGGTCAGGGTGTCTTTGTCGAACATCACGCTCTGAAAACGTGCATACGGGCACATGTGCATGCACACCGCTTCGCGCAGCCAGCCGGCGTTGATGTAGGTGGCTGCGGTAAAAAACAGCACCCAGAACAGGCTCACACCGCCCATCTGCCAGGTCAGCAACTCACTGGCCAGCGGGCGGATTGGCGTGAAGTAGCCGACAAACGTCAGCCCGGTCAGCACGCTGATACCCAGCCATAGCGTATGTTTTGCCGAACGCCGCGCCAGTTTGTTGAGACTCCAGGGTGCCGCTTGCAGTTTGATGCGTTGGTTGCGTTCACCTTCGGTGACCTTTTCACACCACATGAACAGCCAGGTGAACGAGCTTTGCGGGCAGGTGTAGCCGCACCAAACGCGGCCGGCAAATACGGTAATGGCAAACAGGCCGAAAGCGCAGATGATCAACAGCGCCGACAGCAGGATGAAATCCTGGGGCCAGAAGGTGGCACCGAAGATGTGGAATTTGCTTTCGGCCAAGTCCCACAGCACGGCTTGGCGCCCGGACCAGTTCAGCCACACGGTGCCAAAAAACGCCAGGAACAGCACAGCGGCACCGCCCACACGCAAAGTGCGGAACACGCCGGTGAAGCTGCGGGTATGGATCAGGTTGTCACTGGATTTGGCCTTCACCTTCTTTGGGTGTATGGGCTCAAAGGTGTCCACGGTTGGGATTCTTTCGCTCATGGTCGTTCGCTCATCAGCCTCCATCAGGCCAATGAACTATGAACTTCACGCTGTTTGCATAACAGACTCAGGTAGGTCGATAAAAAGCGGATCAGATGGGCTTTCTATACGTCACTGTGACAATGTGCTGCACCCCGTAGCGCCTGGGGTGCAGCTGGCTTGTGCGCGGGTTGATACAGATCAATCAAATCACCGAATCACTGTCGGTCGCCTTCAAGTGTTTGCGACCGTCCCTTGCACCGGCGACGGTCAGTGCGTCCGCTTCGGCTTCAGTGATGTAGACCCGATCGCCTTTTAACTCTACAAAAGACATGGATTTGGCGCTGTCGGTACTCACCGTCACACCCGTGGCGGGCAGGGCGTATTCCTGGCCGTCGTCAGCGACCTTGAAAAAGCACGTTTGATTGTCGATACGTACAGGCATGGTGCTCTCCTTTTTATGGGCAGTCATGGGTTAGGGCGTCGCGCAGTGCCAGGTGTTCCAGGCAACTGACTGGCGGTCGGCGCTGTCCATCGTCTAACCACACTAAAACGGATAACGACCATGGACGCCTGGTGGCAAGAAGTGCTTCAAACCCTGCATGCAGAATTTTCTGACATCGCTGATGCAAAGCAGCTCACTCAGATAACCGTTCGCCTGCTTATCGCCGCGATCCTGGGCGGTATCCTGGGGTTTGAGCGTGAGCAAAAGGGCAAGGCGGCGGGGGTGCGCACCCACATGCTCGTGGCCTTGGGCGCTGCACTGTTTGTGCTGGTGCCGCAGATGTCAGGCAGCCAGTCGGACGCCATGAGCAGGGTCTTGCAGGGGGTTATCGCCGGGATCGGCTTCCTGGGTGCCGGCACTATCCTCAAGGGCAAGGAGGATGAAGAGGGCCAGCACGTCAAAGGCCTGACCACCGCTGCCGGGTTGTGGATGACCGCCGCCATTGGCGTGGCGGCAGGGGTTGGGCGTGAATCAACGGCGGTATTGAGTACACTGCTGGCGCTCGTTGTACTTGGCTTAATGCCCAAAGTCGTCAGGCTCTTCGAGAAGGAACGTTGAGTCCATGATCAGTGAGCCTTCATCCTTGATTTAATGTGTGTTGGGTTGAGCGCCTCGGTGATGGTGTTCATATCCATCACCGTTTGGGCTGTGTCCTTCACGCACCCATTCAGGTGCTCGAATGCTCCGGCCGTGCCTTTGAAAAACTCATAGACATGGCGAAAGCCATAATCGTCCTTACCCGATATCAACTTTAACAGTAAGGCGATTTTCTGTTTGTCATAGGCTGCCTGATAGTCGCTGAAATAAAGTTGGGTGGATAATTTTACGCAGGCCTCGTCACTATTTTTTTGCAGGAACTTGCCGATGTCCGTCAGGAGGTGAGCAACTTCCTCGGCGTCTGGTTCTTTCAACATGGAGTCGACACTTTCCTGGCTGAAATGCATGCGCATTTCATTGAGGACTTTACGCGACTTCAGGTCGTTGGGCGCACGCAAGACCTGGGCGATGTCCTCCTCTGTGAGGCTTGCTTTAAGCTCGGTGAGATAACGCCGGCTGACGGAAACGTCTGAATGTACGTGTTGGTGGCGGCTTTGCTTCACGTGAATGTCCGACATGGTATTAACCTGCTCGCGTTTAAGAGGGGGGTAAATGAAATGTGCTCAAGTAAGCGCGTGTGGGACTGTAGCAATAGGCGCACAGGCGAGATGTAGGCTATTTCACCTGTGCGCGCAGGTTAATGCGTTTTTAAGGCAGGCATCCTGACGCGAGTACGCGTGTGAGTGATGGCGTTGATCAACAAGGTTGAACAATCACTGGCGGCATGGTTGTGGGCGGTTCCTCCACGGGTGGCGGCAGGTTTTCCGGTGGTTCCTTCTCCGGGATCGGTTCCGGTTCACTCGGCGGCAGCGTTGGGTTGTCGATATTCGGGTCCGGGGTTTCAGCCGGGATCGGGATATTCATCGGTGTGGCCTCCTTTGTGCTTTGCTCTATCGGTGGACAACCGCCGGGCAGGTTTGATTCCCGCCCAATGGCGGCACATCCACCTGAACTTTTCCGCGCAGCCCAGGCTCGGACCTATTACGGCCCTGCTCAGGGAGAGCGTCGCCGTCTCAGAATTCGGATCAAGCAAAGAGCGTCCACAGGGCGTAAGGGGAAGATGCTCGATGACTGCTGAAACACTGACTCCAGAAGACTCCATATTGCCGCTGTCCCAAGCCTTGTTGTTGCCAAGGATCGCGATTGAAAGCACTACGCCCGTCATAGATGGCGGCGAATTTGCTGTGAAGGCCGTGGTGGGCCAGCGCGTCACCGTCACCAGCAAGGTGTTTGCCGACGGCCATGACAAGCTCGCCGTGCTGATCCGCTGGCGCCCGCTGCAGGACGAAAGCTGGCACAGCGTAGTGATGACGGATGTGGGCAACAATGGCTGGGAGGGCGCGTTTACCGTGGCCCAGCAAGGCCCGCACGAATACTGCATCGAAGCCTGGATTGATACCTTTGCGAGCTTCTGCTACGAACTGCGCAAAAAACATGAGGCCGGTGTGCCGGTCAGCCTTGAGCTGCAGGAAGGCCGCAGCCTGGTGTTGCAGGCCGCCGAGCGCAGCGACAATGAGTTACGCGACCGCTTGATGCTGCTGCACCACGAGCTGTCGGGCTTGCTGGAAACCGAGCAGGTCGCGCAGTTCTTGCACGAAGACAGTGCACATTTGATGACCCAGGCCGACCACCGCGCTTACTTGAGCATCAGCACCGTATACCCGCTCGACGTGGAGCGTGAGGCCGCACAATTTGCCAGTTGGTACGAGCTGTTTCCGCGCTCGGTCACCGACGATTCGGCGCGCCACGGCACCTTTAATGACGTGCATGCGCGGCTGTCGATGATCCATGACATGGGCTTTGACGTGCTGTATTTTCCGCCGATCCACCCGATCGGCCGCAGCCATCGCAAGGGCAAGAATAACTCGCTGACCGCAGGCGCCGATGACCCCGGCAGCCCTTATGCGATCGGTAGCGAGGAGGGCGGCCATGAAGCCATCCACCCGCAGTTGGGCAGCCGCGAGGACTTCCGCCGGCTGGTCAAGGCCGCCGCCGAGCATGGCCTGGAAATCGCCCTCGACTTTGCCATTCAGTGCTCCCAGGACCACCCGTGGCTCAAGCAGCATCCAGGCTGGTTCAACTGGCGCCCGGACGGCACGATCAAATACGCCGAAAACCCGCCGAAGAAATACCAGGATATCGTTAACGTCGATTTCTATGCCGCCGACTCTATTCCGAGCCTGTGGACCGAGTTGCGCGACATTGTTATAGGTTGGGTGCAAGAGGGCGTGAAAACCTTTCGCGTGGATAACCCGCACACCAAGCCGCTACCGTTTTGGCAATGGCTGATCAGTGACGTGCGCTCCAGGCACCCGGAGGTGATCTTCCTGGCTGAAGCCTTCACCACGCCAGCGATGATGGCGCGCTTGGGCAAGGTCGGTTATTCCCAGAGCTACACCTACTTCACCTGGCGTAACACCAAGGCCGAGTTGAGCGAGTACTTCACACAGTTGAACGAATCGCCGTGGCGCGAGTGCTTCAGGCCGAATTTCTTTGTCAATACCCCGGACATCAACCCCGGCTTCCTGCACGAATCCGGGCGCCCGGGCTTTCTCATCCGCGCCGCCCTGGCCACCATGGGCTCAGGCTTGTGGGGCATGTATTCGGGGTTTGAACTGTGCGAAGCGGCGCCGGTACCGGGTAAGGAGGAATACCTGGACTCGGAAAAATACGAAATCCGCCCCAGGGACTTCACCGCGCCCGGCAACATCATTGCCGAGGTCGCCCAGCTCAATCGTATTCGTCGGCAGAACCCGGCACTGCACACCCATCTGGGCTTGAAGCTCTATAACGCCTGGAACGACAACATCCTGTACTTCGGCAAGCGCAGCGATGACGGCAGCAATTTTATCCTGGTGGCGGTCAACCTTGACCCGTTTAACGCCCAAGAGGCCCATTTCGAATTGCCCTTGTGGGAGCTGGGCCTGCCGGACGATGCCCAGACCCAAGGCGAAGACCTGATGAATGGCCATCGCTGGACCTGGTATGGCAAGAACCAATGGATGCGCATCGAGCCGCAGATGCCATTCGGGATCTGGCGTATCACCGTCTCCTGAGCCTGACAGGGATTAACTGTCAGGGATCAACGGTGGGAGCTGGCTTGCCTGCGATAGCGGTATGTCAGCACCGAAAAGGCTAGCTGGCCCACCGCTATCGCAGGCAAGCCAGCTCCCACCTTGATTGCATGTCTTCTGCACAATTTTCAGTGTTCCAGGAGTTTCCAATGGCGAAGAAACCCACCCCAGCCACTTTTATCAAAGACCCGCTCTGGTACAAGGACGCGGTGATCTACCAAGTTCACGTCAAATCCTATTTCGACTCCAATAATGACGGTATCGGCGACTTTCCCGGCCTGATCGCCAAGCTCGACTACATCGCCGATCTGGGCGTCAACACCATCTGGCTGCTGCCGTTCTACCCGTCGCCGCGCCGCGACGACGGCTATGACATCGCCGAGTACCGTGGCGTGCACAGCGACTACGGGACGATGGCCGACGCCAAGCGCTTTATCAGTGAGGCGCACAAACGGGGCCTGCGGGTCATCACTGAACTGGTGATCAACCACACCTCCGACCAGCATCCGTGGTTCCAGCGGGCGCGCAAGGCCAAGCCGGGCTCGGCGGCACGGGACTTCTACGTGTGGTCCGATGACGACCAGAAGTACGACGGCACCCGCATCATTTTCCTCGACACCGAAAAGTCCAACTGGACCTGGGACCCGGTCGCCGGCCAGTACTTCTGGCACCGGTTCTATTCGCACCAGCCGGACCTGAACTTCGATAACCCGCAAGTCATGAAAGCCGTGCTCTCGGTGATGCGCTACTGGCTGGACATGGGCATCGACGGCCTGCGTCTGGACGCCATTCCCTACCTGATCGAACGCGACGGCACCAACAACGAGAACCTGCCGGAAACCCACGGCGTGCTCAAGCAGATCCGCGCCGAGATCGACGCGCATTACCCCGACCGCATGCTGTTGGCCGAAGCCAACCAGTGGCCGGAAGATACTCAGCTGTACTTTGGTGACAAAAAAGGCGACGACGGCGATGAATGCCACATGGCCTTCCACTTCCCGCTGATGCCGCGCATGTACATGGCGCTGGCCCAGGAAGATCGTTTCCCGATTACCGATATTCTGCGCCAGACCCCGGAGATCCCCGCCAACTGCCAGTGGGCGATCTTCCTGCGCAACCACGATGAACTGACCCTTGAAATGGTCACCGACAAAGAGCGCGACTACCTGTGGAACTACTACGCCGCCGACCGCCGTGCGCGCATTAACCTGGGCATTCGTCGGCGCCTGGCGCCGCTGATGGAGCGTGACCGTCGCCGCGTTGAACTGCTCAACAGCTTGTTGCTGTCGATGCCCGGCACGCCGACGTTGTACTACGGCGATGAAATCGGCATGGGCGACAACATCTACCTGGGCGACCGCGACGGCGTGCGCACGCCGATGCAATGGTCCATCGACCGTAACGGCGGCTTCTCGCGCGCCGACCCGGCCAGCCTGGTGTTGCCGCCGATCATGGACCCGCAATATGGCTACCTGTCGGTCAACGTCGAAACCCAGGCCCAGGCCCCGCATTCGCTGCTCAACTGGACCCGGCGCATGTTGGCGGTGCGTAAACAGTCCAAGGCCTTCGGGCGTGGAAGCCTGAAAATGCTCTCGCCGAGCAACCGCCGCATCCTGGCGTATACCCGTGAGTTCACCGGCGACGATGGCCGCACGGAAACCATCCTGTGCGTGGCCAACGTGTCGCGCAGCGCCCAGGCGGCCGAGCTGGACTTATCCGCCTTCGCCGGCATGGTGCCGGTGGAGATGCTCGGCGGTAACGCGTTCCCGCCCATCGGCCAGCTGAATTTCCTGCTGACCCTGGCGCCGTACGGTTTCTATTGGTTTGTGCTGGCGGCCGAAAACCAGATGCCCAGCTGGCATGTGGAGCCGGCGCAGAGCATGCCGGATTTCACCACGCTGGTGCTCAAACAACGCATGGAAGAGTTACTCGACGAGCCGTGCCGCACCACCCTGGAGCACACCTCGCTGCCGGCATGGTTGCCCAAGCGGCGCTGGTATGCCGGTAAAGACACGGCCATCGACCAGGTGCAAATTGCCTACGGCGTGCGGTTTGGCGACCCGCAGCATCCGGTGCTGCTCAGTGAGGTCGATGTGACCAGCGGCGGCCAGGTCAGTCGTTATCAATTGCCGTTCGGCTTTTTAGCCGAAGACCAGTTCACCAGTGCCTTGCCCCAGCAACTGGCGCTGGCCCGCGTACGCCGGGGGCGTCAGGTTGGGCTCGTTACCGATGCCTTTAGCCTGGAACACTTTATCCGGGCGGTGATCCAGGGTTTGCAGGCGGGCACCGTGTTGACTACTCACGAAGGTGATTTGCGTTTTGAAGCCACGCCGCACTTGGCCGCGCTGCAACTGACCGATGAGGCGCAGGTGCGCTACCTGTCGGCCGAGCAGTCCAACAGTTCGGTGGTGGTGGGCGAGAGCCTGGTGCTCAAGCTGATCCGCAAAGTCAGCGCCGGGGTGCACCCGGAGCTGGAAATGAGCGCTTACCTGACGGCCGCCGATTACCCGAATATTTCGCCGTTGCTGGGCTCGATGATTCGTCGCGATGGCCAGGGGCAGGACAACCTGCTGATGATTGCCCAAGGCTACCTGAGCAACCAGGGCGACGCCTGGAGCTGGACCCAGAACAACCTGGAGCGCGCGATTCGCGACGAGCTGGCCCAAGCGATTTCCGAGCAGGAGCAGCATTACAACGCCTTGGGTGAACTGCAGGATTTTGCCGGTTTACTCGGCCAGCGCCTGGGCGAAATGCACGGGGTGCTGGCAGCACAAACC
The DNA here is from genome assembly GCF_021606215.1 of Pseudomonas sp. PA-5-4B. NCBI lineage: Bacteria > Pseudomonadati > Pseudomonadota > Gammaproteobacteria > Pseudomonadales > Pseudomonadaceae > Pseudomonas > Pseudomonas sp. PA-5-4B. The sequence goes on from NZ_WKDB01000034.1 coordinate 59,499, forward strand.
ACCAACCAAGACTTCAAGCCCGAGACCACCACGGCCAAGGACACCCAGGCCTGGGCCAAGGACGTCGGCGCGCAGATCGACCGCGCGCTGCAGTTGTTAAAACTTCATCAAAGCCAGTTGAACCCCGCCGATCAGGCGCTGGTCAGTGAAATGCTGGGGCAGAAAAAAGCGCTGGCCAGCAGTGTCCAGGCTCTGGCGAAAGCCACGGCCGGCGGTTTGCGCATTCGGGTCCACGGTGACTTGCATCTGGGGCAGGTCCTGGTGGTCAAGGGCGATGCGTACTTGATCGACTTTGAAGGCGAGCCGGCGCGCCCGCTGCATGAACGGCGCGGCAAGCACAGCCCGTATAAAGATGTAAGTGGCGTGCTGCGCTCGTTTGATTACGCCGCCGCCATGGCCCTGAATGTGCAAGGTGTGGATCACTCGCCGCAAGCGGATACCGCCCGCCAGCGTGTGACTGACCGTTACCTGAGTGAAGCGCGCAAGGCATTTATCCAGGCTTATCATCAGGCTACGTCTACACTGGCGCATGACTGGCAGGATGCCAATGGGCAGGACGCAGCGCTGACGTTGTTCAGCCTGGAGAAGGCCGCGTACGAAGTGGCTTACGAAGCAGAAAATCGCCCGACCTGGTTGCCGGTGCCCCTGCAAGGGCTGCACGGTTTACTCAGCGGGCTGCTATCTCAAGCGAATAATGCACGCGGTGGGGAGACGTCATGAGTTTTACACAGAGCGAACCGCTGCAAGCGAAGTTGACCGCCATGCCGGCGCCCAAAGATGTAGAAGCGCTGGTGCGCGCGGAACACCCGGACCCTTTTTCCATCCTGGGGCCGCACGATGACGAGCAGGGCGGGCAATTTATCCGCGCGTTCCTGCCCGAAGCCTTGAGCGTCCACGTGTTGGCCCGCGAAAGCGGTGAAGCCATCGGCAGCCTGGACGCGACCCAGGTGCCGGGTTTGTTTGTCGGGCATTTTTCCACGCGCCAGGGCTACCTGCTGAAGATCCATTGGGCCGGCGGCGAGCAGATCACCGAAGACCCTTACAGCTTCAGCCAGTTGCTGCTGGGTGAGATGGATTTGTACCTGTTCGCCGAAGGCAATCACCGTGACCTCAGCAGTTGCCTGGGCGCGCAGGTCACCAGCGTCGACGGCGTGCAAGGCGTGCGTTTTGCGGTGTGGGCGCCGAATGCGCGGCGCGTATCGGTGGTGGGTGACTTCAATATCTGGGATGGCCGCCGCCATCCGATGCGACTGCGGCATCCGTCGGGCGTGTGGGAGATCTTTATCCCACGTCTGCAAACGGGCGCGGCCTACAAGTACGAGATTCTCGGCGCCCATGGGATTCTGCCGCTCAAGGCCGACCCCATGGCGCTTGCTACTCAACTGCCGCCCGACACTGCCTCAAAAGTCGCCGCGCCGTTGCAGGTGGACTGGCAAGACCATGAGTGGATGCAGACGCGTGCCGACAAGCAAAAGGCCTCGGCGCCATTATCCATCTATGAGCTGCATGTCGGTTCCTGGCAGTGTGAACTCGACGAGGCCGGTGAAGTGTCGCGCCAATATGGCTGGCGCGAACTGGCCGAGCGCTTGATTCCTTATGTGCAGCAATTGGGCTTTACCCATATCGAGCTGATGCCGATCATGGAGCACCCGTTCGGTGGCTCCTGGGGTTACCAGGCGCTGTCGCAGTTTGCGCCGAGCGCACGCTTTGGCTCGCCGGAGGACTTCGGGTTTTTCGTCAACGCCCTGCACCAGGCCGACATTGGTGTGATTCTGGACTGGGTGCCGGCGCATTTCCCCACCGATACCCACGGCCTGGCCCAGTTCGACGGCACGGCCTTGTACGAATACGCCAACCCGCTGGAAGGCTTCCATCAGGACTGGGACACGCTGATCTACAACCTGGGCCGCACCGAAGTGCACGGCTTTATGCTCGCTTCGGCGTTGCATTGGCTCAAGCACTTCCACATCGACGGTTTGCGCGTAGATGCCGTGGCCTCAATGCTGTATCGCGATTATTCGCGCAAAGCCGGTGAGTGGGTGCCCAACCGCCATGGCGGCCGCGAAAACCTGGAGGCCATCGACTTCCTGCGCCATCTCAATGATGTGGTCGCGCTGGAAGCGCCGGGTGCGCTGGTGATTGCCGAAGAGTCCACAGCCTGGCCGGGCGTCAGCCAGAGCACGCAGCAGGGCGGCCTGGGTTTTAACTACAAATGGAACATGGGCTGGATGCACGATTCGCTGCACTACATCCAGCAAGACCCGGTGTACCGCGCCCATCATCACAATGAGCTGAGTTTCGGCCTGGTGTATGCGTGGTCCGAACGCTTTATCCTGCCGATCTCCCACGATGAAGTGGTGCACGGCAAGCACTCACTGATCGACAAGATGCCCGGCGATCGCTGGCAGAAATTCGCCAACCTGCGCGCCTATCTGAGCTTTATGTGGATGCACCCCGGCAAGAAGCTGCTGTTTATGGGCTGCGAATTCGGCCAATGGCGCGAGTGGAACCACGATCAGCAGTTGGATTGGTACTTGCTGCAATACCCCGAACACCGAGGCGTGCAGAAACTGGTCGGTGACCTTAACCGCCTGTACCGCGAGGAACCGGCGCTGCATGAGCAGGACGATGCGCCCCAAGGGTTCCAGTGGTTGATTGGCGACGATGCGATCAACAGTGTCTATGCCTGGCTACGCTGGAGCAAGGACGGCAAACCGGTGCTGGTGGTGGCCAACTTCACCCCGGTGCCGCGTGAGGGCTATGCGGTCGGCGTGCCGTTTGCCGGGCGCTGGAGCGAGGTGATCAACAGTGATGCCGACACCTATGCCGGCTCCAATTATGGCAACGGCGGCGAAGTGCTCACCCAAGAGGAGCCGCGCCATGGGCAGCCGGTGTCGCTGTCGCTGAATCTGCCGCCTTTGGGCGTGTTGATTCTTCGCCCGCAAGCGCTGTAACGGCTCTAGTGTGGTGGATTTTGTTGTCCGCACTACTGGCAGGGTGCCACAATGGCGCCTTTGTCGTGGCAGTCGAAGCAGGCGCATTTCATGAACGGCCTTGGGCGTGGGCAAGACCCGGATGAACTCATCGAACAGCAGGTGCGAACCGACCGTTTGCACCAGCTGTTTCGCCAATCGTTCTCGGCTATTTTCGGCAGCTACCTGGGCGCTGTCATGCTCTGCTGGCTGTGCTGGGGCCGGTTTGACCACAAGGTCATGCTGGTCTGGCTGGGGTTGCTGGCGGTGACATCGCTGGTGCGCGTCAAACTGTTCACCGACTGGTTTCGCTGCCCCGACAGCGAGCGCACGCCCCGGCGCTGGGAGCGCCGCTATTGGGTCACGCTGATGCTGTCAGCCGGCACCTGGGGCCTCGGCGCCCTGGCCGTGATGCCGACGGATGATCGTGTTTCCCAGGTGCTGGTCATGCTGTTTACCGTGGGCATGTCAGTGAGCGCGGTTTCGTGTTATTCGGCCTATCGCTATATGACCCTGGGCTCCATGGCGCTGGTACTGTTGCCGTGCACCCTGTGGTTGCTGTTCCAGCCGGCGCCGATGCAAGTAGGTGTGGCGATCGCGGTGCTGGTGTTCTCGACCTTTGTGGTCAGTGCCACGCGCAAGCTCTCGGATGCGCTGGAAAAAGCCTTCCGACTGACCCGACAGATGGAACGTGCTCACCATATCTCCACGCGTGCTGCCCAGACCGACGAGCTCACCGGGCTGATGAACCGTCGCGCGTTTTTCGAACAGGCCCACCTGCTGTACGCGCATTGCCACCACCACCAGCAGCCGCTGAGCGCGTTGATGATGGACATGGACCATTTCAAGGACATCAACGACACCTACGGCCATCAGGCCGGCGACCAGGTGTTGCGCCAGATTGGCGGGGTGATCAGCACGTCGTTTCGCCAGGCCGATGTTTATGGTCGGCTCGGTGGTGAAGAATTCGCGGTGTTGCTGCCCAACACCTCACTGGAAACCGCGCGAGGCATCGCCGAGCAACTGGTCCAGGCGATTTCGGGCCTGACCTGTGAACCGGTGAAGGGCTTGACCGCCAGCCTCGGTGTGGCCACTACCCGCAGCCTTGATCAGGACTTGCACAGCCTGATGAACAACGCCGACAAAGCGCTGTACCGCGCCAAGGCTATGGGGCGTAATCAGGTGGCCGTCGCGCAGTAGCGCCTCACTCCTTGAGCATCGACCTGGCCAATGCCCGCGCCACTTGGTCGGCGGAGTAGGGCTTGGGGAGGAATTCGAAGCCTTCATAACCGCTGTCGGCCAGTTCTTCGCTGTAGCCTGACGTGAGCACCACCGGCAAGTCGGGGCGGCGCTGGCGCAGCAGTTTGCTCATGGCCACGCCGGTCATGCCTGGCATCACCACATCCGAGAAAATCGCGTCAAACGCCATGCCGTCCGGGCCGGCCAGTGCCAGTGCCTGCTCGGCATGGGTGGCCCAGGTGGTGCGGTAACCCAGGTCCTGCAGGATCTGGTTGGCAAAGCGGCCGACCTCGAGGTTGTCTTCGACTATCAGGATGTGGCGCGCCGCAGTGGCGGGCAGCGGGCTCTGATCTTCCTGGACCGGGCAGGCCTGCACCGCCACAGGCTCGGCCTCGGGTAGATACAGGGTAAACACGCTGCCCTGGCCGAGGTTGCTGGTGACGTCGACGTTGCCACCGGACTGTTTGGCAAACCCGAACACCTGGGACAAGCCAAGCCCGGTACCTTTGCCCACCGCCTTTGTGGTAAAGAAGGGTTCGAAAATGCGCTCGACGGTGTCAACGGCAATGCCGCTGCCGGTATCGGCCAAGGCAATGCTCACAAAGGGCTGGTTTGATTCGGCATCGCCACGGATACGCGGCAGTCTGGCAATGTGGGCGACGCGCAGGGTCAGGGTGCCTTGACCTTCCATGGCATCGCGGGCATTGAGCGCGATATTGATCAGGGCGGTTTCAAATTGGCTGGAGTCGACGCGCACATGGCACGGTCGCTGCGGCAACTCCAACTGCACGCGGATACGCGCACCGGTGAGGCTTTCGAGCATCTCGCCGATGTTCTTGACCCGCAGGCTCACATCGAAAACTTCCGGGTTCAGCGGTTGGCGGCGGGCAAAGGCGAGCAGTTGGCTGGTGAGTTTGCTGGCCCGCTCGACAGTGTCGGACACCGCGCTCATGTAGCGTTGGCGGCGCTCTTCGGACAACCCCGGCTGGCGTAGAAAATCCACCGAGGAGCGGATGATGGTCAGCAGGTTGTTGAAGTCATGGGCCACGCCACCCGTCAACTGGCCGATGGCTTCGAGTTTCTGCGACTGGCGCAGAGCGGCTTCGGCCTGGGCCAGCGCCAGGGTGCGTTCTTCGACACGCTGCTCCAGGGTGGTGTTGAGTTCGGCAAAGGCTGCCAGCCCTTCACGCACATGGGCATCGGCGCGCACGCGCTCGATATGCGCCCAGGAGCGCTCGGTGACTTCGCGCAGCAAAGCCAGGTCGTAGCTCGACCACAGCCGTGGGACTTTATCGTGTACCGCCATCAAGGCCGTCAGCCGACCATTTTTGATGAGTGGCATGCAGATCGTGGCGCTGACGCCCAATGCCTGAAAGGACGCTGACTCTTCTGGTGGCAGCTCGCGCAGGTTGTCATGGATCACCAGTGGCTCACCGGCCCGCAGGCAGTTGACGGCCGTTTCACCGAAAGCCGCCAGGCTGTAGCAGCCGATAATGCTGGGCGAACCGGGGGCTGTCCAATTGTCACGGATGGTGAAGCCGTCTTCATCGGCGTCCATATCGGCGTAGGCGCAGTTACTCACCTGCAGATGTTCGGCGACCAATTGAGTGGTGCTGCTCAGAATGGTTTCGGCATCTGCCGCATTGGCCACCGTGTGGCTGATGGCTTCCAATACCGCCAGGCGACGGGCGAGGAATACTGTGGTGGTGGTTTCCGACACGGTGTCGAGAATGCCGACTACCTTGCCCTCGGGGTCGCGAATCGGGCTATAACAAAAGGTGAAGTACGCCTGTTCCCGCGTCGGGCCGCGTTCAATCACCAGGGGGAAATTTTCGATGTAGGTGGCATGGCCTTGGAAGGCGGCATCGGCGATGGGGCTGATATCCGCCCACACCTCATGCCACACCTCGTTGAACGGGCGCCCCAACGGGTCGGGCTTGGTGCCCAGGATCGGAATGAATGCATCGTTGTAGAGTGTGATCAACTGCGGCCCCCAGACAATCGCCTGGGGAAAGCTCGATGCGAAGCACAGCGCTACGGTGGTCTTGAGCACGTCGGGCCACTGCTCCAGCGGGCCTAGTGGCGTGTTCGCCCAGTCATGCTGGCGAACCCGCTCAGCCATTTCGCTGCTGCTTTGCAGCCAATTCATCATTGCGAAAACACCTTGTTTACCACGGTCTGTCGAGGGCCTGAAGCGGTCAGGCTAACAAGCAACAGACCGGAATGAATGCTGCCAGTTCAGCACGATTATTCAGGTGATAGCAATTTGATGTTCTATACAAATGAATAGGCCTGCAGTCGGGCCTAAGACGCCTATTGCGCGCCGAGAACCCCCGTCCAATAAATGCCGGCATCACTCTTGGGGTCCATGGCGTAAGCCGCGCCCAATTCACGAAATTGCGGGTTCATCAGGTTGGCGCAATGCCCGGGGCTGGCGAGCCAGCCGTCCACGACCTTGCGCGGGTTGTCGAGGCCGGCGGCGATGTTTTCGCCGATGTTTTTTGCGATGTACCCGGCCAGTTCCGCACGATCGCCAGGCGTGCGGCCGTCATGATCCAGGTGGTCGAAGAAATTGCCATTAGCCATGTTGCGCGAATGGCTGTTGGCGGCGCTGGCCAAGTCGTCATTCCACGACAGCGGCGTGGTCGCGCTAAACGCCTGGGTGCCGCATTGGCGTGGTTGTTGACGGGCGGTGTTGACCAGATCGAGAAGTTTTTTGCCCTCGGTCTGCCAGTCGCCAAGGCCGCTGGTGAGCAGCGGGCGTGCCAGCACGATGCGCCAGTCCTGGCCGCTGTTGCTCACGCCAATATCGACAAATTGCGGGTCCAGCACCACGCGGCAGAAGCTTTCGCGCACGGCCTTCATCGCCGCCTCGGCGTCTTTGGGGCCGGAGAGGCTGATGGCCTGCACATTCACCATCGGGTACGCGGCCCGCGCGAGCGCCTGCTGCAAGTCGCCGACATTGGTGGCCGGCAGCACCAGCCGCGTATCGCTGGCCAACGGTGGCAGTTCCTGGGAACCCTGGTTGCCGCAGCGTTGTACGTGGCTGCGGTATTCGTTGATCTGTTGCACTAACTGACTTTCTTCATTCGCCATCGCGCTGGCGCAGAACACCACATTGGCGGCCAGCGTCGTCAGACCCATCATCAATGACAGCACGCGCATGGACGTTACCCTTGAGCTTGAAAGTGCCCATGATGCGCGAAGTAACCCGGTTTGGGGCAACGCCTTTTTTGTTTTTTTGCCTCAACGGGTGTTCTGCGGGCAGATCGTGGCGCGGTTGCGCCCCCAGGCAAACGTGCTGGCGGTGACGATCAAGACCAACGCCATGGCGAAGGTCACATGCAAGCCATTGGCAACACTGGGCGGCGCTGCGTGGGCCACATCGGGGCTGGCCCAGGCAAATACCGCGCCCAGGGCCCAGGCACCGAAAATCAGTCCCAGGTTGCGCGACAGGTTCAGCAGGCCAGAGACGGTTCCTCGGCGTGTCGGCGCGACATCGCTCATCACCGCGGTGTTATTGGCGGCTTGAAACAGGCTGTAGCCTGTTGTGAGCAGGATCAGGGCGCCGAGGTAAGCGAGCAGTCCCGCGGTCAACGAAAGCGACAGGGCACCCAGGGCCATCACCCCCAAGCCCGCGAGGGTCATGCGATGGCTACCCAGGCGATCGGTGAGGCGGCCCGCCGGCAGACCGGTCAGCGCCGCAACACAGGGGCCGAGGGCCATGGCCAGGCCCATCCAGGCGGGGTCGAGCCCCAGGCCACGGGAGAGGTAAAACGGCCCGACCACGAACGTGGCCATGATCACTGCCGCCACCAGCGCGCTCATCGCCAACCCGGCCCGCAGCGACGGGTCTTGCAAAGGCTGCCAGAAAGCACCTGCCGATTCGCGGGCGCCGGCCTGGCGGTCTGCCGGTAAGTAATAAAAGGCGAGGGCGGCGGCCAACAGGCCCAAGGGTACGCCGACCGCGAACAACGCGCGCCAGCCCCACAGGCTCAGCAACACGCCGCCGACACTGGGGCCCATGGCGGTGCCGACTGCTGACATCGTTCCGAGCAAACCCATCACCTGCCCGGTACGCGCCTTGGTGACCGTGTCGCCCACCATCCCGAGGGTCATCGCCATCATGCTCGCCGCCCCCAGGCCTTGCAGGGCGCGCGCGGCAATCAGCCATTTAAGCGATGGTGCTGCCGCGCACAGTGCACACGCCACGGCGAACAGCAGCAAGCCGGCGAGCAATACGCGTCGGCGCCCCCAACGATCGCCCAGGCGGCCGGCACCGACAATCACCGCCGTGATCGCCAGCAGGTAGGCGAGCACCACCCACTGCACGGCATGAAAGGATGCATCAAATGCCTGGGCCAGGCTGGGCAGGCCGACATTGGCGATGCTGGTGCCCAAAGCGGCCAGCAACATGGATAGCGACAGACTGACGAGCGCGGCGCGTGAAGAGTTGTGCATGGACGATTCCTTGAGTGAAGGCAACTGACACAACTCTACGGCGTGGCCTAATATGGCGGAAGACGCATGGGTTGCAGCTAATACCTGCATCAAACGCCTGATAAGGAACACGTATGCCCGACCTGAATTTGCTCATTACCCTGGATACGTTGCTTAGCGAGGGCAGTGTCGCCGCTGCCGCCAGGCGCCTGCGCCTGAGCCCTTCGGCCATGAGCCGCGCGCTGGCACGCCTGCGTGAAACCACCGGTGACCCCTTGCTGGTGCGCGCCGGGCGCGGGCTGGTGCCGACCCCGCGGGCGGTCGAACTGCGTGAACACGTCAGCCGTTTGGTGCAGGAGGCCCAGGCGGTGCTGCGCCCTGCGCAAACCTTGGACATGGGCCAGGTGGTACGCACGTTCACGCTGCGCTCGAGCGAGGAGTTTGTCGAAAACCTCGGCCCGGCGTTGCTCGCGCGTATCGCCCAGGAAGCGCCGGGCGTGCGCCTGCGTTTCGTCGACAAGAGCGACAAGGACTCGGCGCTGCTGCGCGAGGGCAGTATTGACCTGTCGATTGGCGTGGTCGACGCCAGCGCCAGTCCCGAACTGCTGACCCAGGCGCTGTTCCGTGACCGACTGATCGGTGTGGTCCGCAGCGGCCATGCGCTGAGCCAGGGTGAAGTCAGCGCCGAGCGCTTTGCCCAGGGCCAGCATGTCTACGTGTCACGCCGTGGGCTGGACCGTGGCCAGGTCGACGACGCCCTGCAAGCGCTGGGCCTGACGCGGGAGATCAGCACCATCGTCGCCGGCTTTGCCACCGCCATCGCCCTGGCCCGCGACACCGACCTGATCGCCAGCGTGCCCGAACGCTACACCGCCCATCAGCGCGACGGGCTGTACAGCTTCGCGCTGCCGATAGTCGTGCCGCCGTTCACCGTGGCCATGCTCTGGCACCCACGCCTGGATGCCGATGTGGCCCACCGCTGGTTGCGCGGCTGTTTGCGCCAGGTGTGCGGGCAGCAGGTACAATCACCGCTGCCTTGACGCTAAACCCAGGAATTTGCATGTTCAGCCTTACCCGCTACACCACCGCGTGCCCCGAGCCGATCAACAGCCAGATCCTGCAGATGGTGGTGGACAACCTCACCGACATCAGCAGTGTGGCGTTGCCGCCGAGCAACCTGCTCTACAACATCTATCAATATGCCGTCGGTTATGAGGTACACCTGTACCTTGAAGCGCTGACTGGCGCCAAGGGCATCGCGGTTGAACTGGTGGTGGCGATGCGGGACGAACAGGTGATCGGCTTTTGCCTGTACCTGCCCGTCAAGGACGATCCGCACGCCTGTGGCATCGCCTTCATGGCGGTGCAAGCCGGGCACCGGCGCCAGGGCGTGGCCCGCGCCATGCTTGGCGAGGTGCTGGCGCATTATCCCCACGCAGAACTGGCCTGCTCAGTGGAAAAAGTGCCGGCGTTCCAAGCGCTGGGCTTTCAGGTGCGTGGCGCACGCGGCACCCAAGTGTTGATGAACACCCGCGATTACGGCACCGATGGCTTGATGGGCGTGCTGGATGTGGCTGCGATCTATAGCTCGCTGGAGGTGCGACAGATTCATACCTACTTGCTGCAAAAACACGGCAAGCGCGCGATGGTTGATGCCGAGAAGCAGCGGGATCGGCACTTGGATTACCTTGCGCGTAAGGTGCAGCTATTTTTAAGCGAGCATCAGGCCTGAATGTAAAAGACCTTCCTTGGGTAGAGGGGGTGTGTGTATATCCGTTGCTGCGGTAACGGCGGCTTAGGGTTCCGCCCTGACGGCGGGTCACTTTTGGCAAACGCCCGGAATGCCGGCCCAGCCAAAAGTAACCAAAA